>JAGCTY010000019.1 GCA_017963105.1 Lentisphaeria bacterium | reverse complement strand
CTTGGCTTCCTGAGCTCACTCGGAGCCGAGGTCGACCCGGACCCGGCATCCCCGCACTCCTGGACGAATCCGCAGCCGGGCGTCACGGTAGCCTACCACCGCGACCGCAAGGAGCCACTTCAACCTGCAGTCGAGTTCAAGGACAAGGATTTGTTCGCGGAAGAGGCGAAGGGATGCCTGTGGGCGGAGTACGCCTATCTGTTCGAGGACGGACGTTGGCTGGCGTGCGACCTGCACCTCAGTGCGAAGCCGTGGAAGTGGAAAGTGCTGTCGGATGTTCTTGCGCAGGCCGAACAGGACTGAACGGAAAACCTATGGTCTGAGTTCCGCTCAGTTATGCCTTTCCCGGAAACTCACACCAGGTAGCGGCCTCGTTCAAACGGGGCCGTCTGTCGCGCAAAGCCAGTTTGGATTCCTGGCATTCTAAACGCCAGGGCTATTCAAATTTCGGCAACCATCGCTCGCTTTCGGGGCAACGTGCGTTCTTGCTGGTCGGGTGGCATGCCCCTGATCGAAAGGCATTCAATCCCCTCAACAAAAGGGGTATTGCAAACTGAATCAGATACGGAAAAACGGAGCTGGCCACGGCCACCGGTTCCACGTCTTGCGACGGTTGGACAATACTGTACTGAGCACGGTTTTTCCTCCACGAAAATGAGCTGGAAGGCCGCCGTGAATGAACTTTTTATATTTTTTTTATACAATATATGGATTTTGTTTGACAAATCGTAATGAATACGATATATTAAAAGTGTTTTCTCTAACAAATAACGAAAGGCGTATTCGCTGTCACGAATCAGCAATCCATCGTTTTTTTACGGCTTGCCTGCACAGGGAAGATCGTTGCCGCACCAGCGCCATTTTCCCGGTCCGGCAAAAACGAACGGAAACACTTCTCCCGGAACCCATGAAATAATCGGAGGTACCGCTATGTCAAATCAAACCTTTTACGTCGATCCATCCTACACCGCGGCCATCACAGGGAAAACACATGCAACGACCGGGGAAGTGCTGAACTACGGCGTCAATGCGTTCGCCGTCCTGAACGAAGCGGTCCCCGCGCTTCACTCCGGCGACAGTCTTTATATCAACGGCCTCACCTCGGACATTTCGGTCGCGGTTCCGGTCAGCCTGCATCTGACGGATTCGACGGCTCCGGTCCTCGCGGTCGGCCCGGTCGCGGCGGAGACGACGGCGTCCGGCGCGCTCGACATCGCGATCCTGGGCAGCACGATCGCCGCCGGGACGAGTTATCTGGCGGGCAAGCTGGGCACGCTCGACGGCAGCGTGTCCGTGCTGATCGAGGGATCGGTCCTCGGAGACGCCACGTACACCGGCAGGCCCACGCCGCAGTTCATCCTGGCCGAATCCTGCACCTTCGGAAGCAAGACAGGAAGCATCGCGGTGACGATCCGGAACTCCGCGATCGACGAAGACATCAGCCTGATCCACGATTCCGTGATCGGAACCAAGGCGAAACCCGCCTCGATCACCCTGACGCTGGACCATGTCGTCGCATCGAACGATAAATGGTTCTGGATCTCGAACAGCAAAGAGCCGGAATCGTCCTACGCGGACGTCACGTTCAACGTTGTCGATTCCCGGCTGGGGAACAACGGGACGATGGGGCTCGCCGTACACCACGATTCCGGGGACGGCGACGCGCTCCTCGGGAACGTGACATACAATCTCAGCGGCACGTATTTCAGCGGCAACCTGTATCCGGTCTCCACCGTGAGGTATAAGAAGCCGTCGGTCAACACAGGCGTCTTCACGCTCAACGTGACCGGCGGCTCCAGCCACGTCGAATCCATCGGCGGGTTCGACGTGATCAGCATCGCGGCGGGAGCCTCGCTTTCGGCCGTGTCGCTCGCCGGAATCGGGACGGTCTATGTGTCCGGCGCGCTGCGTGCTCCGGTCATCGGGGCGAACGAACTGCATCTTCTGAGCGGCGGCACGATCTCCGGTCCGGTCGATCTCTCCGGCGCAAGCGTCTTCGCGGAATCGGGTAGCACGGTCGTGTTCGACATCGCCGGCGTGGAAGCCGACGGCGACGCGCTGTTCCGGGACCTCTCTGTCTTCGAAAACATACCCGATTTCACGCTTTCGGTGTCCTGTTTCCAGGAGGAGGGCTCGTACATGCTCGCGGAGGGCGCATCCGGGTTCGGCAAGACGATCACGGTGGTGAATTTCCTCGACGGCAGCGTGCTCGGCACGATCTCCGTGGGTGAGACGCTCGAATTATTCGGCCAGACCTGGACGCTGGACCTTTCCGACGAATACCTGTATCTCGAAATCTGGGGCGAACCGACCGGATCCGCGAGCGGCATGACCGTGGACGCGGGCCGGAGCATCTTCGTCACCAGCGGGCAGGCCGTCGACGGCGCGACCGTCAGGCGCGGCGGCATGCTGGAGATCAGCGAAGAAGCCTCGGCGACCGAGATCGAGATCGACTTCGGCGGCACGGCACGGCTCGGCTGGGGCGGCTTCGCGAGCGGCGTCGAGGTCAATTCCCTGGGCACGCTCATCGTCAACGGCGGGGCATCCGCGACCGACGTCCTCGAAAACGGCGGATACGTGGACATTCTCGGCTGGGGCGGGGACAACGTCGAATTCCGGTCCAACACGCTCTCCGGCATGTATCTTTCCAGAGGGTCCGCCACGATCCACTCCAACACCGCGGCGACTGGCGTCGCGCTCAGCTTCGACGGCGAACTCCATATTTTCAGCGGCGGCACGGCGGACGACATCCGTGTCTCCGAGGGCGGCCGCCTCTTCCTCTCCGAAGGCGGCATGGCGGAGAAGACCGAGATCAAAAGCGGCGGCAAAGTCACGATTCTCGGCGGCACGGCGGGCGATCTCCGGATCGACCGCGGCGGCAGCCTCGGGATCGGCTACAGCGGATCGGCGTCGAAGGTCTATATCTCCGCGGGCGGCAGCGTCACGGTCTCCGGCGGCGGCCTGCTGGAGGGCGTCGAGATCGCCATGGACGGCAAGCTGACGATCTCCAGCGGCGGCACGGCGATCCTGGACTTCAACCCGTGGAAACGGAATTATACAGCGGAACGGGACGCCGTCGTCATGTTCTACGACCGCGAGGCGAACGTGTACTACGGCGGCACGAAGGACGGGATCCTCGATAAAGCCGACTCCATGAGCTCCATGACCGTCACATCGGGGACCAGCCTCCTCGTCTACTCCGGCGGCCGGGCCGACCATATCGAGGTCGTCAAGCACGGACTGCTTCAGGTTTCCGAAGGCGGCGCGGTGCAGGACATCGTGGTCTCCGCCGGCGGCACGGCCACGATCAAGAGCGGCGGCACGGCGGTGCGGATCACCGAAAACGGCGGCGCCGTCGGAGTCGAGGAAGGCGCGAACGTGACGTTCGTGCCGGTCACGCTCAGCGGACTGGTGATAACCGGAGGCGTCATCACGGTGCATTCCGGCACGTCCGTGATCGGCCTTACCGGGTACAACTATTCGTTCGCTCAGCTCGACCTCCTCCGCGGCGGGTATGTGAAGGACGTCGATCTCTTCGGCTGGACCGTGATCGCGGCCGGCGGCGTGCTGGAAAATATCTCCGTCCGGAACACGCCCATCTACGTGAGCAGCGGGGCGAAGACGTACGACGTGTCCCTCGGTCGCAGCGGCTATATGTGCGTTTCCAGCGGCGGCCTCGTGTCCGGCGTCGCCATCGTCAGCGGCGAACTGTATGTTCAGAGCGGCGCCACGGCGACGGACATCGACTGGATGCCCGGCCAGGGCAAATGCACGGTCGAGTCGGGGGCCGTCGTCCGGTACACCAATGAAATCTCCGAGGTCTATTACGGTTCGAAGAACGAAATCCTCTCCCATGCCCGTGTCATGGCGGGGAAGGATGTCGGCTGGGAGACCTCCATGTACGTAATGTCCGGCGGCACCGCGGTCGGCAACACGGTCAGCGCGGGCCAGCTCTACGTCTCCGACGGCGGCATCGTGAAAAGCACAACGCTCTGCCATGGGGGCTCCGGCATCGTCAACCGGGGCGGCGTCATGGCCGACACCGTCATCGATCTGGGCGGCGTCATGGCCGTCAGCAGGGGCGGCGTCGCAAGCGGCGTCAAGCTTCAGAGCGGCAATCTCGACGTTTACGACGGCGGCGTGGTCCGGGACCTGGATGTGGAAGACGGCCTCTGGTTCCATGTCTCCAGCGGCGGCACCGTCACGGGCCGGATCCGGTTCGCAGGCCATCCGGGCGGATTCTTCTGGGGAGCCACGCTCGATTTCGACCTGACGCGGACCGCGCCGGACGACGAACCCCTCGTGAACACCATCGGATTCTACGAGCACGATCATCCTGATTACTCGCTCACGATCTCCTCGGCGCTGCAGAACGGCAAATACATCCTCGCGGGCGACGCTTCCACGTTCAACAAGACGATCACCGTCCGGGACTCGTCCGGTTTCGAGCACGGCACGATCTCGCTCGGCGCGACCGAAACGTTCCTGGGGGCGGACTACACGCTGTCCCTCGACGGCGAAACGCTGGTCGTGACGATCTCCGGCGACGGCGAGCGGCCGGACACGGTCGCGCCGATCGTCTTCGACGTCGGGGTGGACAACATTATGCCGACCGACCGGGACGTCACGGTCACGGCGGAGTTTTATGACGACGTGAAGCTGGCGTCCACGCTCTACCGGATCGGGGAAACGGGCGAATGGCAGGACTACACCGGCGGACTGGTCTTTGCCGAAAACGCGACGGTCTACTTCAAGGCCGTCGACACCGCGGGGAACGAGTCCGAGATCGTCGGCTATGAGATCACGAACATCGACAAGGACGCCCCCGACGTCGTCAGCGGGCTCACCGTGAAAAACGATTCCAAGGCGGTTTTCGCGAGCAAGACATATCTGGACACCACGCTCGGATTCAACGGCTGGCTGTACGTCTCCGGCGGCGGCACGGCGTCCGGCACGAACGTCAAGGGCATGGGGAAACTCTATGTCTCCAGCGGCGGCACCGCGATGATGACCACGATCCGGGACGGCGGCCTGGTCCTGCTCGAATCCGGCGCGTCGGGATCCGGCGCAAACATCAACTTCGGAGGAAGGCTCGTTCTTTCGCCCGGCGCGTCGTATGACAACGTGAACATCAGCCCGGACGGTTCCATGACGCTCAGCGCGGGCGCAAGCGCGAAGAATGTCACCGTAGCGTCCGGCGGGTGTCTCTTCGTTTTCGACGACGCGCAGATCGACAGCCTTACGGTCGATTTCGGCGCCATCATCAATATCGCGAATCCCGCCGTCGTCACGAACCTCTTCGAAAACGGCGGCTACGTGGACACCACCTGGAAAAACATCACCTTCGCGCCGAACACGTTCAGCGGGATCACAATAAGCGGAGGTTCCGCCACGATCCACTCCGGGACCACCGCGCTCGACACCACGCTCGGCGAAATGGGGGCCTTTTATGTCTACGACGGCGGCAGGATCAGCGGCACGACCTTCAACAACGGCGCGTTCGCGCACATCTCCAGCGGAGCCGTCGCGGACGGCGTCACGCTCAACAGCGGCGGCATGATCTACGTCTCCAGCGGCGGCACCGCCCTGAACATCCTCGAAAACTGCGGCGGCGTGGTCGCCGAGGAGGGCGCGGTCCTGAGCTTCATCCCGAACACGATCAGCGGATATACCGCGACCGTGGTGTCCATGACGCTCCACTCCGGGTCGATCCTGTACGACCTTACCGCCGAAGTCTTCGGAAACGTTTTCGTCTACGACGGCGGACGGGTGGAACGCGCCCGGCTCAACCAGGGGCACCTGTACATTCAGTCCGGGGGAACGGCGACGAACATCGTGGTCAACAACAAGGATCTCCTCATCGTTTCCAGCGGAGGCGTCGCCACCGACATCCTCGTGACGCAGGCCGACGACGCCAACTTTGCCGTGGTCAGCATTCAAGTCAACGGCGGCACGGCCTCCAACACCACGCTTCGCGGCAAATTCTCCGACGTGCTCGCCTCGGCGAAAGTGCAGAATAACGGACAGATGATCGACACTCTGGTCCAGTACCGCGGGTTCCTGCTCCTCTCCAGCGGCGGCATCGCCCGCGACACCATCGTCAGCTCCGGCGGCCACATGTACGTCTACAGCGGCGGCACGGCGAGCAATACCACGGTCAGTTCGGGCGGCACGATGTATGCCGCCGGCAGCGCCAGGGTCACGGGACGGATGACGTTCAGCGAGGACGCGGTCGTCGACATCGACGGCGCGGTCTTCGACTTCGATATTTCCGAGCTCGCGCCGAAACCGAACGCGATCGTCAACAACCTCTCGGTCGTCACGGGCCTGCCCCAATACGTGATCACCGTCGGCGACGGCCAGACGAACGGCACCTATCTGCTCGCCCGGGGCGCGGACGGATTCGGCGATTCGATCACGGTCCGGAATACGCACGACAAGACGCTCGGCACCGTCGTGGCCGGACAGTCGCTCCAGATCGGAAGCGCCTCCTACGGTCTGAACCTCGATGAGGGCAACCTGACGCTGACCGTGTCCGGCAGCGTCGCGCCGCCGCCCGATACAGTCGCACCGACCATCTCGAACATCCGCGCCAACACCACCGCCCCGACCAACTGGGACGTCGTGGTCACCGCGGATTTCGACGACGACGTCGAACTGGAATCCGCGCTGTACAGGATCGGCGAAAGCGGCGAATGGACGAAGTATTCAGGCGGCGTTTCCGTGAGCGGGAACACCACGGTCCATTTCCTGGCGGTCGACATCTCGGGAAATACGGCCGAGGCGAGCTACATGGTCGGCAACATCGACAAGGTCCCGCCCGCCCAGCCTGTGGCGTCCGCCGATGTCACCGAGGTCACGGCGGGCGAAGTGCGCGTCTCCGCCGAATTCAGCGAAGACTCCGTGAGCCGCGAGTACAGGATCAGTTACTCCAGCTACGACACCTGGCTGCCCTATGACGGGGCCGTCGTGCTCACGATGAACGGGGACGTGACGTTCCGCGCGATCGACTCCGCGGGCAACAGCTCCTTCGCGATCTATGAGGTCAGAAACATCGACCAGACCGCCCCCTTCAACCCGCAGGCATACGCCGACGTCACCGACCACACGAACGGCGAAGTGCATGTGACGGCCGAGTTCGGCGAAGATTCGGTCTTCGGGGAATACTCCTTCGACGGCGAGAACTGGCTGGCTTACACCGGCCCGGTCGTCTTCACCGAAAACGGAACCGTGTATTTCCGCGGAAAGGACAGCGTCGGGAACTATTCCCCGGTCACGAGCTATACCGTCAGCAACATTGACACGGAACCCCCGGTCGAGCCCGAAATCCTGGTGGACAAAACGGAAGCCACCAACCGCGACGTGACCGTCTCGGCGGTCTTCAGCGCGGATTCCACGACGAACGAATACAGCCTCGACGGCGAAAACTGGCTGGCATACACCGGCCCGGTCGTCTTCACCGAAAACGGGACCGTGTATTTCCGCGGGGCCGACCTGTCGGGGAATTACTCCGAGACCGTCTGCTACACCGTGGACAACATCGACAAGGTCGCGCCAAATGCCCCGTCCGCCGCTTCGGACGTGCAAACGACCGGACTCACCGAAGGGACCGTGAACGTTTCGGCGGTCTTCCCGGACGATGCCGCCGTGAAGGAATACAGTTTCGACGGCATGAACTGGCATGCATACGAAGGCGCTGTTCCGTTCACGTTCAACGGCATGGTGTATTTCCGCTGCTCGGATGCGGCGGGCAATCTTTCGGACGTCACGCCGTTCGAGGTCCGGAACTTCACCGTCGCAATCCCCGAAAAACCGTCCGTGTCGGCGGATGTGACGGAGGCCACGAACGGCGACGTGCTGGTCTCCGCCGTCTTCAGCGCGGATTCCGTCCTCAGGGAGTATTCGCTCGACGGCGAGAACTGGATCGAATACACCGGGCCCGTCAGGTTTGCCGGAAACGGCTTCGTGCTCTTCCGCGGCACGAATGAGGCGGGAGTTCCGTCCGAGGTCTCCTTGTACGAGGTGAACAACATCGACAAGGTCCCGCCCGTTGCGCCGGTCGCGGCCGCCGACATCACCGAACTCACAAACAATGATGTACTGGTGACGGCGACCTTCAGCGAAGATTCCGTCATGAAGGAATACAGCCGCGACGGCGAAAACTGGCTGGCGTATACGTTCGAGGACGGTATCCTGATGCAGGAAAACGGTACGCTGTTCTTCCGCGCCGCCGATGCGGTCGGCAATGTCTCCGAAGTCACGAGCGTCGTGGTGGACTACATCGACAAGATCCTGCCCGCGCCTCCACTCGCGGTCGCGGACATCACGGAAAGGGTCAACAACCAGACCGTGACCGTGACGGCGACCTTCAGCGAAGATTCCGTCATCCGGGTGTTCCGCATCGACGGGGAGGAGGAATGGAAGCCTTACACCGGACCGATTGCGTTTGAGGATAACGGCGCGGTCTATTTCCGCGGGATCGACGCCGCCGGGAACGAATCCGACGAGACCCGCTGCGAGGTGAACAACATTTCCCACGTGTCGGTCGTCGACGGGCCCGATCAGAACGGGAAAAACGACTCTCTGCTCGTGAACGGAATGCCGAAGGCGCTCGACTCGGTAAACGAGGTGGTGGAAGCCTCCGGCGAGATCTTCGTGGACCAGGAATTCTCGGTCGACGTCGGCGGCTACCACAACTGCGTCGGCGTGACCGACAAGGCCGACTTCGCCCGGATCAAGCTGGACAAGGCCGCGAAGCTGAGTTTCACGGTCGTCGCCGACAACAAGGTCAAATTCACGCTCTACCGCCTCGTCGAAAACAAGAAGAAGCCCGGCACCTACACGCAGAAGGCACTGAAGTCCGTTTCGGTCTCCAAGGCGGGACAGGGCAAATCGACGGCGTCCGTGCTGGTCGAGGGCGGCAGCGACAACCTGTACTACGTCGCAGTCGAGAACAAGAGCAAGAATGAAAAGGTGTTCTACAACGTGTCGATCAACACCGAGGCCGGGAAGAACCGGAGCTGCATCTACGCGGACGGCGACGACGGCTGGAACAACGGCGCACTGCTGGTCAACAAGGAGCCGTCCCTCAGGATCAAGGACTTCCTGCCGCTCTCAATCGCCGAGTCCGGCAAACAGGCGGTCCTGTTCGACACGAACGGGATCACTGCGGCGGAAACGGACGGCGACTGGAACAATTTCGTCGGGTTCGGCGACGACAGCGACTATGTGAAGCTGTCCGTGATCCAGCCCGCGAAACTGGGCTTCACGGTTACGGCAACGGACAACGTGAAGCTCGTGGTCTACAAGCTTACCAAAGGCGCGAAGTGGAGCCAGACGGCCGTCAAGTCGATGACGGTCTCCCTGAACAAGGCGGAGAAGGCGGCGGGCCTCGCGACGCGCACTGTGGAACTCAATCTCGAGCGTCTCATCGGCAGAGAGGACGGATCCGGCTACTACGTTTCGGTCCAGAGCACGAACGCATCGAAGGGCGGCGCGGCATGGTACAACGTGAACGTCGAC
The DNA here is from genome assembly GCA_017963105.1 of Lentisphaeria bacterium. Taxonomy (GTDB): domain Bacteria; phylum Verrucomicrobiota; class Lentisphaeria; order Victivallales; family UBA1829; genus UBA1732. The sequence goes on along the minus strand of JAGCTY010000019.1, from coordinate 4,290 downwards.
AGCGTCGTGTACGCCGCCGACTGCGGCACGAACAACGTGCTGCTCGACGGTGCGCAGATCAGGCAGGGGCTCGTACGGAATGAGGTCATCGGGGCAAATGTCCCCCTCAGCATGGAAGTCCCGGCGGAAAAAGACGATGTCGAAGTCGGCAGGACGGTCGGTTCCAGGACCTTCGAAAACTTCGTCGGGTTCGGCGACGAATTCGACTATGCCGAGGTCAGGTTCGATGACGTCGGCGCCTGCACGTTCAGCGTGGAGACCTGGGGGACGCAGAAAGCCGCTTCGAAGTTCACCGTCTACAAGCTCACGCTGAACAAGGGCAAGTGGTCGAAGAAGTCGCTCGGCACGATCACGGTCAAAAATATCGTCGATCCCTCCGGCGGTTATGCCTCCGGCGCGGGAAACAAGGCCGACGTCAGAATCGACGCCGTCTCCGGCGACACGGTCCGGTATTTCGTCTCGATGCAGTCCGTCGACGCAAAGAAGGGCAAGGAGGTGTATTACAATGTCTTCGCATCCTTCTCCGGCACGGGCGTCGCATCCGCACTGGAAATGCCGGAATCCGAAAGCAATCTCTCCTTGCAGGATGAGCTCTTCGCCGGACTGGATTCCGTCCAGGACGTTCCGCTGTCCTCCGTGGACGCTTGCCTGGATTCCGCTTCGGACAAACTCCTCGGGGAATCCGGCGGCATCCTTGCCGGTCTGTAAAGCATAGAAATCGAACTTGTCCCCGCCGTCCATTTGTTCCGGGTGGCGGGGACAATCTTTTGTTTGGATGGTACGGATGAGGGTGCGGGGAAGCGGTGTTCCGGGGGAGGAATTCCGGATTGCCGGCGTAAAAAAATGGCGGAGAGAGGGAGATTCGAACCCCCGAACGGGAAAAACCCGTTAACGGTTTTCTAGACCGATGCCTTCGACCGCTCAGCCATCACGAGATGTTTACTGTAGACGCAGTCCGGAAGGATGGCAGCATCGTTTGCCGCCATCCTCCTCCGGGGCCGCCGCTTATTCCCCCGGAATCGGAATCCCTCCGACCGGACAATTTCATAAAAGCAATCGTTGTGCCAAGTTTTCAAAACGGGATGAAAAAACATGGAAAAACTTTTTTTCGCCTCAAAATTCTTTTTTCTCTCCTTTCGATGTTGTATTTTTCAAAAGTGGCGGTATATTATGCTATGTATAAAATTTTATAGATAATATAAGAGAACATAGAAATGAACGTCGTTATCTCCCTTCTCGGCAGCACACTGGATGCCCATGGACATGGAGCCATGCGATGGAACGCGTGGCGTCCATCCGTCGCCCTTGCCATGCAGGATGACCTCCAGTTCAACCAGTATTACCTCATCTATCAACGCAGTTTTCAATCGCTTTTTGACCGAGTTGTGGAGGATATTCATACTTGCTCTCCGGAAACGGAGGTCATTCCCGTGGAAATCCCATTCGATGATCCGTGGGACTTCGAGGAGGTCTACTCCAAACTGTACGACTTCAGCCGCAAGCAGAACTTCGCGGCACAGGATCACGATTTCTATATTCACATCACCACCGGCACACACGTGGCGCAGATTTGTCTGTTCCTGCTGAACGAATCGCATCATCTGCCCGGCATACTGATTCAGACGCAACCCACGAAGCGAAACCCGGCCAAGGGGGCCTATAACCTGATCGACCTTGACCTGTCGCGTTACGATCTTCTGGCGAAACGTTTCGCCGAGGAGCAGACGAACGATGTGGCATTTCTGAAATCCGGCATCGCCACGAGGAACAGGCAGTTCAACAAGCTCATCGACACCATCGAGCGTGTCGCCATCCGTTCGGACGACCCGATTCTGCTGACCGGGCCTACGGGGGCAGGCAAATCTCAGCTGGCGAAACGCATCTTTGAGCTGAAAAAACAGAACCGGCAAGTCAAGGGGAACTTCGTCGATGTGAACTGCGCCACCCTGCGCGGCGATCAGGCGATGAGCGCGCTTTTCGGGCACAAGAAGGGCTCCTTTACCGGTGCCGTAGCTGATCGTCCGGGGCTCCTGAAAGCCGCTGACGGGGGCATTCTTTTCCTTGATGAGATCGGAGAACTGGGCCTGGACGAACAGGCGATGCTTCTCCGAGCCATTGAGGAGAAAACGTTCCTGCCGCTCGGTTCGGACAAGGAGGAGACCAGTTCCTTCCAATTGATTTGCGGAACAAATCGTGATTTGGAATCTGCCGTTGCCAATGGGCGTTTTCGAGCTGACCTGCTGGCTCGTATTGACCTGTGGAACTTTTCCCTGCCCGGGCTTGCGGATCGCCGCGAGGACATCGAACCGAATCTTGAATACGAACTTGCCCGGTTTGCGAAGAAAAGCGGAAAGCATATCACGTTCAACGCTGAGGCTAAAAAGTGTTTCCTTGAGTACGCCCTGGACCCGGCCACGGACTGGCGGGGCAATTTCCGCGACCTCAACGCAATGATTGTCCGCATGGCGACGCTGTCCTCCGGCGGTCGCATTGACCTCGAAACAGTTCGAGAAGAGCTGACCCGATCCAGAAAAGCTCGTCCGCTCGAAACACAGCCGGACCTTGCCGCTTTGCTTGGCCCCGATTACGCCGAGCGGATCGATTTTTTCGAGCTGGTCCAGCTTCGGGAAGTCTTGAAGGTCTGCCGGGCAAGCCGCAGCCTGGCGGATGCCGGGAAAAAGTTGTTCGCTGTTTCCCGCAAGGCGAAAAAAAGCTCCAACGACTCGGACCGTCTCAGCAAGTATCTCGCCCATTTCGGGCTTGATTTCCATGCGGTCATCAAGGGAACGATTGACCGGTAGCATACGATTGCTGCCAGTCGTTTCGTTTCAGACCGGAATCCCCCTGATTCCGTGTCATCCTGTTTTCCGGTGTATTTTGCGAAAGCCAGCCGCATGCACTCGAAACAGAGGATCGGAAAGGAATGGGACGGCTCGTATCTGTTCTGCATTCCGAAGCTCCCGCGGAAGTCGTCGTGCCGTGGATTCTTTCGCAGAAAGGCGAGGCCGTGCCTCCGGAGCCGCCGGAGATCGTCGAAGCCGTCGGGAAGGGTGCGCAGATAGTTGTGGACGGGACTTCATGCCGACGACCGGCACGGCAGATTCCCCTGTCCGCTCGTCCGTATGCAGCATGAATGTCCCGGGATCAATCTCCCGCAAATGAAAGGCAGTGCCCTTACTTGAAGATCAGGGGCACAAACTCGCGGAGGCTTCTGCGCCAGGTCAGCCATTCATGCGCCGTACCCTGGGGTTCATAGAAGACCGCATTGAGTCCGTGACTTTTCATGAGTTCGACCATGGTGCGGGGAATTTCCGGATTCTCCGCGGACCCGTGACTGACAAAAATCAGTTTGAGCTTCTCTTTGTATTCCGGCTTTTCGGAATCATGGAATCTGCCGTTCTCGGAATACCCGGAATCGTAAATGATGAAGTTGTCGCTGAAACATCCAAGCCACGCGTATGTATCAAGGTTGGCACGGACGGTCAGCCAGGTCTGTCCGGAACCGCGGGAAAGACCGGCCATGGCACGGTTGAGGCTGTCGGTCTTGGTGCGGAACGTCGAATCAATGAAAGGAATGAGTTCTTTGACGAAAATCTGGAGGACATCCACATCGGCAGGCCGGACCGTCGGTCCCTTCTTGACATCGCCGCAGTCCATCACGACGATCATCGGGACGGCCTTTCCGGAGGCGATCAGGTTGTCCATGATGTAATCGGCGTGCCCCTGATTCGGCCAGCCGGTTTCATCCTCGCCCCAGCCGTGCATGAGATAGAGAACAGGGTATCTTTTGTCCGGGTTTTTGTCGTACTCCGCGGGGGTATAGACGTTGCAGACACGTTCCATTCCGTTCATCTCAGAATAGTATTTGCAACGGCGGATCTGTCCGTGAGGAACATTCTTGTCGAACTGGTAATAGGCCGCATCGTCCGGATCCTCCGGGACCTCGATTCCCGACTGCATTGCATTGCTGCCGAAAAATGCCTTCGTACCGGGATCGAAGACTTCATTCCCGTCCACATTGAACTTGTAGTAATGGAACCCGACAATGAGCGGTTTCGTCTTCACCTGCCACAGCCCGTCCGCACCGCGCTCGAGATTGTAACGCGTCCCGCACATGTTCAGCGTGACGGAACGGGCGCCGGGCGCGTTCAGCTTGAAAATCGCCTCTTTCGTCTTGACGTTCACGGCCGGATACTGCGCACAAAACACGTTGGTATCAGACGGAACGAACCCGTCCGGCATGGGCTGGTCGGCCGGCGTCATGTTCGGACGGAAACGGACAGGAGCATT
>JAGCTY010000172.1 GCA_017963105.1 Lentisphaeria bacterium | reverse complement strand
GTCGTTCCTGGGCGGGAGCACGGTCTCGGCGGAGGCGGGCGGCATCGTGGACTTCGATTTGACGAACCTGGCTCCGGGCAACGAGGTGATCCTGAACGGGCTGAACGCCGTCACCGGCGCGCCGACGTTCACGGTCACGGTGTCGGACGTGCAGGCAACGGGGCGCTATGTCCTGGCGGACGGCGCGAAGGACTTCGCCGGCACGCTCACGGTCCGGAACTCGTCGTGGGCTGCGCTCGGCACGCTCACGGTCGGCGAACTCACCGAGATCGGCGGGCGGTACTACCTCGCGAGAACGAAATATGATACGCTTTACCTGTCGATCTGGACGGAATGCCCGGAGATCCTGCCCGACCCGAACCCGGTCTACCTGAACACGACCTGGACGGACCTTGCGGCTGGCACGGTCGTCGCGCTGCCGGACGGCGGCTCCGCCACGTTCGGCTACGACGCGTTCGCGGACCTCGCTTCCGCCTCGGACGCGGTCGCGGAGAACGGCCTCGTGGTCGTCACCGGCTGCGAGGCGGCGCTCCCCGATATCCTGTCCGGGGCCGTCGACGTGGCGGCGGGCGCATCGGTCACGGGCGGAACCGTGGGCGAACGCGGCACGCTGACGCTGAAGAGCGGAGCATCCGCGCGGGACATCGCCGTTTCGGGCGGCACGTTCACGGCGGAAGCGGGCTCCGTGCTGACCGTCACGCAAAAATTCAGCGCGTCCGGCACGATCACGGTCAACGGCGTCGTGAACCTGGACATCTCCGGCTCCACCGGGAGCACGGACGCGCTCATCAACAAGATCGCGGACATCCAGGGCGCGGCATCCTACCGGCTCACGGTCGGCGAAAGCCAGGCGGCGGGCGGCTACAAGCTCGTCGCGACGCCCAACGGCTATGAAGAATTCACGCTCACCGTGGTCGACGCCTCCGGAAACGAGCTCGGCACGGTCGGGATCCGGTACGTCCAGCAGGCGGACGGCGGCTACCTGGCGGTCAATACGGACGCCGTCATCAACGGCATGCGATACTCGCTCGTGCGCAGCAGGACCAGCGGCGGCGGTTCCATCTTCATCAACTATGAATCCGGGTTCACGCTGACGGTCACGCCCGAGACGGAGAAGCCGTCCTACCTCTACGTCAACTACGACTGGAACACGCTGGCGGTCGGGAGCACGGTCGGCGTCACGAACCCGGATACGAATCTCTCGTACACCGCCACGTACGGCGTCGACGCGTTCTACGACCTGGCGGCGGCCGCGGAGTTCGGGGACGAGAACTGCGTGATCTCGGTGTACGGCGGCACGTTCTCGCCGGCGGCGGGCGTCACCCGCGACCTCGTCCTGACCTGGACGTCCGGCAGCATTTATGTCATCATCAACAATCCCCCCGCCACCATCCTCGAGAACACGACCGTGTACCGTTCGGTCACCGCGAAATATTCTTCCATTGCGCAGAACCTGACGGTTGCGGCGGGCGGCTCGGTCACGGTGTCCGGCGGCACGGCGAAGAGCCTGACGGTCGCGGCGGGCGCCGCGCTCACGGTGACGGACGGCATGCTGACCGGATCCTGCACGTTCGAGGCCGGGTCCTCGATCACGGTGTCCGGCGGCACGATGGCGTTCGATATCGCCGGTATGGCGGCGGGCGGACCCGCGCTGTATGACGGCCTGGCGTATGTGACCGGCACGCCGAACTGCATGATCCTGATCTCGGCGGACCAGGCGCAGGGCGTCTACGTGCTCGGCACGAACGCCGCCGGGTTCGCCCCGTACTTCACAATTCAGGAAAAGAAAGCCTCCGGCAGCCTCTACATCTACACCGACGCCACGGGGGCCGCGACCCGGAAACCGAACGTGATCACGGTCGGCGAGGTCTACCGCGTGAATGGTACGTCCTACCTGCTTCAGGAAACGGACGGCGTGCTCACGCTCACGGTCGGCGCCTACGAGATGCCGGAGACCGTCTACATCAATTCGAACTGGGACGGCCTCAAGTTCGGCGAGACCGTGACCCTGCAAAGCGGCGCGACCGCCACGTTCGGCGTCGACGCCTTCAGCTCGATCGCAGCGGCGCACGCGGCGTCCGCCGAGGGCGCGATCGCGTACATCGACGGCGGGATCGTCGTGCTGAACGACCTGGACGACGAGAAGACGCGGAAGACCGTGGCGCGCGCCGGGTCCGTCGTGCGCGGCGGGACCGGGAGCACGCGCTACACCTATGACCTGACGCTGGAAAGCGGCGCGACCGGCGACACCCTCACGGTGTACAACGGCACGCTCACGGTGAAATCGGGCGCAACGCTCGCCGGGGAAACGAAGACCGGCTCGGGTTTCACCCTCGAACTCCACGACGGCGCGATCCTGGGCGGTACGCTCTCCGCCGAGGGGAAGACGGTCCTGCGGGACGTCACCTCCCTGGGCGGCTCGGTCGTCATTTCGACGAGCGGCACGCTGACGGGAACGGCGGTCTTCACGGAGGACATGGACATCACGGTCAACGGCCGCATCGACTTCGACATCTCCGGCACGACCGCGGGCGCGCCGATGCTGTTCCGCGGGCTCTCCTGCCTGAAGGGCGCCGCATCGTCCTTCTCCATCACGATCAGCGCCGCGCAGGAAATAGGCGTGTACCTGCTGGCGGACGCCGTGGACGATTTCGGCGGCTCCGTCACGCTCCGCACCACGTCCGGGATGCAGATCGGAACGCTCGAAATCGGGAAGACCTTCGAATACCTCGGCATCTGCTACACGCTGCGCGGACTGCCCTCCGACGGCAAGTATTTCCTCTCCCTCGTCGTCAGCAACGTCAGCGACGAACTGCCGCCGGTGGACGTCGTCACGGTCAATTCCTCCTGGCGCGGCAAGCAGCCCGGCGAAACCGTCTATATCCTCGGCGGCACCGCCACATACATGTACGACGCGTTCTCAAGCCTGGAGGACGCGTTCGCCGGGATCGCGGCGGGCGGCACGGTCAACATCACGGGCGGTTCCTTCACGCTTCCCGCGGGCACATACTCAAAACCGGTCGTCGTGGAGGGCGCCACGCTGTCGCTCGCGGGGACCGGGGCGGGTTCGCTGACCGGAACAGTCTCCGTGATCCGGAACGGCATCCTGGAGATCGCCGGCGAAGCGGCGGCATCCGTGTCCATCATGGTCGACGCCACCGCCACGCTGCTGCTGTCCGGCCCATCGAACGCCAGATCCCTCACGGTCGACGGGACCGTCGAGCTCGACATCACCCGCGCGGGCGGACAGGCCGTCTTCGAGAATCTCTCCCGGATCCAGGGGGCGCCGACCTACGCCATCCGTACCGACGGGACCCTTGCCACGGGGACCTACCTGGTCGCGACCGGGGCGTCCGGCGTCGGGCGGGTCGAGCTCAGGATCGGCAATAACAAATATACGCTCAGCACGGCAGGCGGATTCGTCATCGCCAACGGCACCCGCTACGAAGCGGCGCTGACGGAGACCGGCGACCTCATGCTGGACGTCTCGGCCCCGGAACCCGCCTCGGTCTACTACCTCAACACCAATTGGTACGACAAGAAGGACGGCGACGTCGTCGAAACGATCGACGGCTCGACCGCCATCATCGGATACAACGCGTTCTGGAGAAATGTCATAAATACATTCAGCCCGGGCTCCACCGTGATCATCGAAGGGGGGGGATACGGGTTGATGCCGTATGACCCCGTGCCCCAGCGCGGCGTCAACGTCATCATACGCAAAGGCAGCTTATACATGAGCGAGAACTTCTCCCTCGCCCCCGGCTGCGTCATTTCGGTCGCCGCGATCGGCGGTTTCGGGTTCCATCAATCCTTCGACGTGGCCTTCACCGTGGAGTCCGGCGCAACGTTTACGGTGGAGGCGGGCGGAAAACTTGCTCTCAATGACGGGAAAATCGTGATCCTCGATGGCGCGAACGTCACGGTGAACGGCACAATCCGGTTGAGCATCGCGCAGCTGACCGGCGGCTGCGACGCGCGCATTTCCGACCTCTCCCGGATTCAGGGCGCGCCGTCCTCTTTTGAGCTGAGGATCAATGACATTGCAAAACAGTCCGCGGGCAAGTATGTGCTGGCATCGGGCGCCGCCGGATTCGACGGCGTCATCACAGTCTTAGATTTCAACGGAAACAAAACACTCGCGACGCTTTCCGTCGGTGATTCGTACATGCTCGGCAGGAAGACCTGCACCCTGGAGCTGGACGAGACCGGCGACCTCTGCCTGAACGTGGTCGATCCCGACCTGGCCCCGACCGTATATCTCAGCACGGAGTGGGCGGGGCTGGCGGACGACACGGTCGTCGCACTGCCGGAAGGCGGGACCGCGTGGATCGGATACGATGCGTTCTCCAAACTGGAGGATGCGGCCTCCGAAGTCGCCGAGGGCGGCACGATCATGATCCTGGGCGGGACTCATCAGGCCACGCCTGTGGATTTCGGCGACGCCGTCCGCATCACGGTCCGCGGCGGGGAATTGAATATGGATCCCGCCTGGTCCTGGTCGACCGGTTTCGGCAAAACGGTCACGGTCGAGGACGGCGGCACGATCTCCGGCGCGTACACGTTCATGTCCGGCGGCTCGCTCGCGGTGAACGACGGCGGCATTGCCACGGGCAGGATCCGCACCGGATACCGCGGCACCATCACGGTGCAAGGCGGCGGCACGGCCTCCGGCGTCTTCGAAATCCAGGCATTCGGCTCGCTCACGGTCGAAGCGGGCGCCGTGCTGTCCGTCGAAGTCTCCGCCATGCCCGATGACCCGGTCCTGCAGAACGCCGCGCATTTCTCCGTTGAGACCGATGCGATCGTCACGGTGTCCGGACAGATCCTGGTCGAGGACGGCGCGACCATCAAAATCGACGGCACGCTGTGCTTCGACGTTTCCGGGCTCGGCCAGGGCGGCGCGGCGCTCTTCCACGGGCTCTCCCGCGTCGAGGGCACGCCGACCTATGTGCTGACCGTCGGCGCGAACCAGGCCGCCGGCAGGTATGCCCTGTCCTCGGACGCCGCCGGGTTCGACGGCGTCATCACGGTCCGGGACGCCGCCGGAACGGCGCTCGCCACGCTGACCGCCGGGCAGTCGTTCCTGTACGAAAGGAAAGAGTTCGAGCTGGTCCTGGACACCTTCGGCAACCTCTGCCTCATGGTGTCCCGCCCTGACGGCGTCCCCTGCGTCCACATCAGCACGGAGTGGGAAGGCGTCGCGTACGGCAAGACCGTGACGCTGGCGGACGGATCCCGCGTTTCGGTCGGCGTCGACGCGTTCGGCGACGAAGGCGCGTTCTATGAAGTCGGCAAGGGCGGCATGGCGGTGCTCTGGGACGGCACGGTTTCCACCGGGGCGCTGGGGAACGCCGCCAGCGTCGTCATCCGCGGCGGCGAGCTCAGGCTGACCGGCGCGGTCGAGTCCGCCCGGACGATCACGGTCACGGAGGGCGGCACGCTCTCCGGCGACATCACCATCGCGGCGGGCGGCGCGATCACGGTCGAGGAGGGCGGCACGCTGACCGTCAGCCGCGCCGTGCTCGACGAGGGCGCGTCCCTCTTCGTGAACGGCACGCTGAACCTCGATATGACCGGCGCGGCCGTTGACGACGGACCGCTCTTCCGCGGGCTTGCCCGCGTGCAGGGCGCGCCGAGCTTCGCGCTGACGGTCGGCGGGCTTTCGCAGGGCGAAGGCGTCTATACGCTGTCCGAGGACGCCGGTCTGTTCGACGGCGTCATCACGGTGCTGAACAGCGACGGCGAGGAGCTGGGCAAGCTGGAAGTCGGCAAGACGCTGTACGCGACCGACGGAAACGCCTACCATCTCTCGAGCGACAACATGGGCAAACTGGAGCTCGGCGTCACCAGGCTCGTGGAGTCCTCCCGCATCTACCTGAATTCTGACTGGGAGGGGCTGGAGGACGGCGCGTTCGTGGTGCTGCGGTCCGGCTACCTGGCGGTCATCGGTGTCAACGCCTTCTACAACGCCGCCGCGTTCACCGCGGTTTCCGACGGCGGCACGGTCGTCGTGGAGAAGGGACAAATCCCGAGGTCGTACACGAAGTCGATCAACATCATCGTCCTCGGCGAAGCTACCCTCAGTGCCGCCAGGATCGGCAGCGGGACCACGATCACGGTCGGAACCGGCGCCAGGCTTGCCGGCTCCATCACCTCGGTCGATGCGGGCGGCGCGATCACGGTCGAGGAGGGCGGCACCTTCTCCGCCTCCTTCTTCGATTTCCAGGATGGCGCATCCATCGTGAACAACGGCGTCATGGACTTCGATATCTCGGTCGGCCTGAGCCCGGGAAGTTTATACAACAGAAGCGGATTCCACCACGTCCGGGGCAATGCGGAGTTCACGCTGACCGTAAGCAGCGGGTACCAGATGCCCGGAGAATATCTCTATATAGGCGACAGCCAGATCTGGTTCTACGAGGACCTCGTTTTCACGGTCGTGAACACGGACGGCGAAACGGTCGGGACGCTTTCCGTCGGCCACGACCTGGAATACAACGGGAATCTTTATACGTTCGTGGGACGGGAATACGTGAGCATGGGAGATCAGCTCGTCCATGAGTACCGCTTCCAGGTCATAAAGACCGCGAATACGGTCGACCTGGTCTATGTCAACCCCCTCTGGGCCGGACTCGAAGACGGCACGACGGTCGAAATGGCGGACGGTTCCACGGCGATCATCGGCTACGACGCCTCCGCCGACTATGTCCCCGGCAAGATGTTGTCCATCGTCGGCGGGACGGTCACGCTGCCGGAGGACGCGGAGGTTTATTCGATAACCGTCAAAAACGGCGCGGTGCTGAACGGCGGCGGCGCGCAGGTGAAGAAGTCGCTTACCGTGGCCGCCGGCTCCTATGCGGAGAACCTTGTAATCGAGGCCGCCAGCAAGATTACCCTGAATAGCGGCGCCACCCTGCGGAATTTCACCATCAGGGGGGGAGAAATCAATGCCTCTTCCGGGGGTGCGAAACTCACCGGGCGCATGACGATCGAAGGGACATTCAGCACGCTCAGTTTCACGGTCGTCGACTTCGACCTCTCGGTGGCGGAGGAGTCCCGGCCCCTGCTGAACGATCTGCAGGCATTGACGTTCGTGAGACCGGGATATGTATCCGATCTCCCGACCCGCAGCTACACGATCACGGTGGACGCGGACACGGCGCCGGCGTCCGGTTCCCGCAGCTACAAGCTCGCCGGGAACGCGGAAGCGGGCAGAAACAATGCCACGGACAACGCCGTGTTCACGGTCGTGAACCGGAACGGAAGCTCGATCGGCACGATCTCGCTCGACGGCAGCCTGAATGTCGGCAACGCGGTCTACAAACTGCGGATCATCGACGATATCCTGACGCTGACGGTCTCCGCGCCGGACAATGCGCCGCCGAAGGTCTTCAACGTGAAGGCCGACACCGTCGAGCTGACCAACCGCGACGTCGTCGTCACGGCGGAGTTCTCGGACGACCAGGAGATGCTGACCGCGTACTACCGGATCGGCGCGGACGGTGCATGGCTCGTCTACGACTTCGAGACCGGCGTGGTGCTGAAGAGCAACGCCACCGTCTACTTCAAGGCGGTCGACGACGCCGGAAACGTCTCCGAGGTCGTCTCGTACACCGTGAGCAACATCGACAAGGCCGCGCCGAAGAAGCCGGGCAGCCTCCGTGCGAGCGTTTCCGAACACATGATCGTGCTCGCGTGGAACCCGTCGGAAGACGCCGGCTCCGGCATCGACGAGTACATCGTGAGATACTGGAACGGAGAACAGGAATTCACCGTCTCGACGAACCGGACCACCCTCGTGATCGAGGACCTGGGCGTCGGCAGCTGGCACTGGACCGTCCATGCGTTCGACAAGGCGTGGAACTCCTCCGAGATCGCGGAGGGCGACGCGTTCACCGTGACCGGCGAGGTGATCCCGGAGGCGGACAAGCGGTTCTTCCTCGGCGATTTCGCGGGAACGGATAAGCCGATGTTCGCGAAGTATGCGGGCGGCATCGTGTCGGTCTATGCCGACAACGGCGCGCTGTGGGGCGCGGTCGCGCTCGGCGACGGCTGGGAGCCCGCCGGGATCGGCGACTTCGACGGCGACGGAAAGGACGACGTGCTCCGCATCAACGAAGCCGGTTATGTGGTCGGCGAAATGTCGAACGGCGACGGCACGTTTACGGCGCAGGTCCTGAACTTCAAGGACGCCGCCTGGGACATCCTCGGCATCGGCGACTTCGACGGCGACGGCAGGGACGACGTGCTGGTGGCGAACCCGACCGGGGCGTCCGAGACCGTCGGCCTGCTCGGCTACTGGAAGGGCGGCACCGAGTGGACGCTCATCAACGGCTATTCCGCCGCATGGGAGATGATCGCGACTGGCGACTTCGACGGCGACGGCAAGTGCGACATGCTATGGAAGAACAGCTGACTCGGCGCGGACGGCATAGTGTACAACGCATACTGCTCGTGGATCGACGAAAAACCGATCGACTGGCG
>JAGCTY010000171.1 GCA_017963105.1 Lentisphaeria bacterium | reverse complement strand
TGGCCATTTGTTTTTTTAAAGGCGAAGGTGTGGAAGAAGACAAAGAGGAAGCCGTCAAATGTTTTCGAAAGGCCGCTGAACAGGGAATCCCGGAAGCGCAGTTCAATCTCGGGAATTGTTATTTCAAAGGCGAAGGTGTGGAAGAAGACAAAGAGGAGGCCGTCAAATGGTATCGGAAGGCGGCGGAACAGGGGAATGCGTATGCAATGGCTGCTCTTTCTGGTTGTTATATGCTGGGGGAAGGTGTGAATGAGAACAAAGTGGAAGGTATCAAATGGCTTCGCAAGAGTGCAAAATTGGGAAACCCGGAAGCAAAAAAAATCTTAAAAAGATTGGGGCTTTAAGCAATTGAAAGGCTGATGATCGACAGGTCTATCCGCCGAAAATGAACTGATAAAAACATTGCCTCCGGGACAGTGTTCATGCCGTCCCGGAGGTGTTTTTTGTGCTTACATATTGTCCTTCAAGTATTTTTCTTCAAGGTCAATATCGGCATCGGGCCAGTGAAGCCCCTCCGCGCTGGCCTGAACATTGTAAAGCTCGCTGAGGAAGCAGCTGCGGAAATACGGATAACGGTCGAAGTCGATGCGGTAGATTCTGCCGCAGTGACAGACCAGTATATAGTCATTCGTCAGCTCAACGACCTTTGCGCTCACAGGCATAGCATTGGTCGAGACATTCATTTCTGCTCATCCTCCGGCGGGTCCGGCTGCTGTTTCAGGTTCTGTCTGGCCCAGATTTCGAATGGAAGTCCGCCGGTTTTCTTCCGGAGTGCATCCAGGACATCGTCCAGACTCAGAAGAAACGCTCCTTTCTCCCTCGCCAGCTCACCGTCGAACCCGACATCGATTCGGAGTTCTTTCGGATCGCTGTTCCAGGTTCGATCGATATTCCCATGGCAGTGGCCGTGAATATGAATCGAACCATAATGCCTGTGATTCCACTCGAGGATCGGATAATGCGAAAGCGTCATCCGGATGCTCTCTCCATGATAGCGGATTTTGAGGTCGATCAAATCCGCCACCATCCAAAAATAATGACGCAGGACTCCTCCCGGACAGTACAGATTCTCCTTGTCATGGTTGCCGATGATCTTGATCGTTTTTTCGGGGAAACATTTGCAGAGACTTTTCATCTCCTGTTCTTCCGTTTTCCAGAACAAATCCCCGAGATCGAAGAGGATATCCTTTTTGTTCAAAGTGTTTCTGACGGTTTCAGCCAGAAAAGCGTTCATTTCCGCCAAATCCCCGAACGGTCTGCCGAGACCGAACTTCAGGACGTTTTCGTGTCCGTAGTGCAGGTCGGACATGAACCAGACGTTCTGATACTTCTGATCCAGGTCGATCAGGTTCGGAAACTTCATTTTCCTTGTCCTTTCTTCTCTTTCTTACAGTTTCCCTCTTCAAAAAGAACATCTCTTCTTCCGTCTCCGACGGCAAAGAGGACATCCCGTTGTGCCGGAAGTTGAACGGCACAACAGGAAGCCGAATCGAAACAATGCGCTTTGCACTTACTTCTTGAGGGCGCCGTCGAGGGCGCGGTTCACGTCCTCGGGTTTCGGGCAGAAATGCACGTTGCTGGGGAAGCTGATGCGTTTGAGCTTGGCGAGGTCGTAGATCGGGGGCGTGATGTCCTTCGGCAGCGGCAGCTTGTTGACGCTCTGGTAGAAGAGGATGCAGGCGTCCTTCCACCAGACGGCTTCGCGGGCCTGGAGTTTCAGGCGGCCGAGCACGAGGTCGTAGCGTTCGGGATCGACGTACATCTTGACGGATTCCCAGATCGCGGGGTAGGTCGCGGCGGTCTTCGCGCCGGACTCGAACTGGCCGCAGAGGTGTTCCCAGAAGGTGTCGCCGGTGGGCATCTTCTGTTTCCAGCCGATGCGATGGAACCAGAGCCAGTAGCGTTCGGGGCAGGTCTTCAGGTCGTTGTACTGGTCGCAAAGCGGGGCGTTGTACTGCATCACAGTGCCGGTGCCCTTCTTCGTGCGGTCGGCGCCGAGCTCGGTCTCGGTGGCATCGAAGACCTTGCGGCCGGGGACGTTCTCGTTGGTGGAGAGAAGCGAGGCGTACTTGAGGAAGGACTCGTTGCCGGTCTGGTAGAGCCACGGACCGGGGCCGTAGTGGTTGCCGAGCGTGGAGGCGAAGATGTGTGCGAGGCCGAGCGGCATCATGTACTGGCGGATGGCCGGAACGCTGCTCATCATCATGTCGCAAACGGGTTCGACGAACGCCGGGTTCGGAGTGAAGGTCTGCGCGAGCCATTCCTTCGCGATGTCGTCGGCTTTCAGGTCCGGGTTCCACGCGAGGCGGCCGAACGCGTACCAGTTGGCCTGCGCGAACGGGTGGCGGGTCCAGTTCACGTCGTCGCCGATGTTCGCCACGCCGGCGATCATGCCAGACTCGTGGATCTTCTTCGCGACGGTGCTGCCGGGGCCGTTCTGGTAAGTGTCGCTGTCGAGGACTTCCTTCCAGAGCGTGGCGAGGTAGGCGAGATGATTGGACTGGCCGAGGTATTCCTGCGTGATCTGGAGCTCGATGGCGAGCGGGATGTTCCTGATCTTGCCGAACATCGGGTGGAAGGGCTCGCAGGGCTGGAAGTCGAGCGGGCCGTTCTTCGCCTGCACGATCACATTGTCGCGGAACTTGCCTTCGAGCGGCTGGAACTCAAGCAGGGCCTGCTGGACGCGTTCCTGCGGCTTCTGTCCGTACACGAAGGCGCGCCAGATGACCACGCCGCCGTAGGGCTTGAGGGCATCGGCGAGGACGTTCGCGCCCTCGGCGTGGGTGCGGCCGTAGTCGCACGGGCCGGGCTGGCCTTCGCTGTTCGCCTTCACCAGGAATCCGCCGAAATCGGGGATGAGGTTATAAATCTCCTTCGCCTTGTCCTTCCACCAGGCGGCGACTTCGGGCTTCAGCGGGTCGGCGTCCTTCAGTTTGCCGATGACCATGGGCGAGGCGAAGTTCGCAGAGAGGAAGACGCGGATGCCGTAGGGACGCAGCACGTCGGCGATGGCCTTCACCTTCGCCAGGTTCTCCGGTTCGAGCATCTTCGGCGACGCATTCACATTGTTCAGCACGGTCGCGTTGATGCCGATCGAGGCGTTGGCGCGGGCGTATTCTGTGTATCGCGGGGACACGGTGCCGGGGAGTTCGTCCCATTTCCAAATGGAGTTTCCGGCGTAGCCGCGCTCCACGGTACCGTCGAGGTTGTCCCAGTGGTTCAGCATGCGGTATTTGTAGTACGGGACCTCCTTCACGTGGAAATTGTCCGTAACCACGGTCCCGCACGCCTGGTGCCGCAGCAGATGGTATGCGCCGTACATGACGCCGACCTCTGTCTTCCCGATGATCTTGACCACGCCGTCCATGATGCGAATTTCGAACCCCTCGTCGCCGAGGTCGGTGCGGTGCTTGTCGGTCATGACCGCCCACGAACGCTGTTTGAAGCGGGCGAGTTCGGAGAGCGCGATATTCAACGTCGCGCTGACGGGTTTTTCGGACTCGATCGTGACGTTGGAGGGAATTGGCGTCTGAAGCCAAAGTTTGCTGCCGTCGTCCGCGGCGGCGGTGATTGCGGTCGAGACTCCGAGGAGCAGTCCGAGGGCGGCATTGCGTGCGGTATTCGACATGGGAGGGGGTTCCTTTCTGTGTTTTCAGGTTCTTATGATTCAGCGACAAAAAGTAATATAACAGCGGAATGCGGGAAGTCAAGCGAAAAGCACATGGAAAAAAGTCCGCCGGTTTGGTCCATGAAACGGCGCGCTGTACAAATAGTCTATGCTTTTGAGCAAAAAAGCGATAGTTTTTTTTGTTTTTCCGGAGTATTTTATACTTTGAAAAGAAAAAGCGCACGGAACAAGCTGTTCCGCGCAAAACAAATCCTTTCCCAACACCTCAGGCAACATGGAGGCCGCAGTATGGAATCAACCTCACCCGTCGTTTGTCCCGTCTACACCAGATCCGAAACCCGCGGCCGCATCGACCTGTGCGGCGTGTGGCAGTTTCAGATCAACACCTCCGCCGAACGCCCCGATGGATCCGGTGCCTGGGAGGATTACGAAGTCCCGGGCTGGCGGTGCGCAGTCCGCAAGGACGTGCCGTATTTCCTGTGGTTCCGGCACGAGATCGAGATTCCCGCGGACTGGCAGGGCAAACGCGTCGTGCTGAACCTGCGCGGCGCACGCAACACCCCGAAAGTTTATATCGACGGACGGCTTGCCGGAAGCAAGTTCGACGGCTGGACGCCGTTCGAGCTCGACATCACGGATTTCGTGCGGCCGGGCGGCCGCCACACGCTCGATCTGTGCTGCGGCGACCGGAGCGCGGTCGAGGACCTCACGAAAAGCACGGACGAGATTGCGCACACGATCGCCCCGGTCGGCGGGTTCCACGACAACTGCGGACCGTTCCTGCCGGTTTACCTCGACGCGCACGATCCGCTGCACCTGGCGGATTCCCGCCTTGCGATCGTCACGTCCGTCCGGAACATGACCCTGGCCGTGACGGGCGCGGTTGTGAACGCTGCCGGTGCTCTGCCGGGCGCGTCCGAGCTCAGGATCGAGTGCGCCGTGCTGGACGGGGAGACGCCCGTACTGACCTTCGGGGGCGTCCCGCAGTTCGGAGAAACGAAGCTCTCGGACGAGCCGGACGACGCGCTGTTCAACCCCGGCGCGTGGCGCTTCGAGGCGGCATTCCCGGAGGCGAAACTCTGGACGCCCGAAACGCCGAACCTGTATCGCCTCAGGGTCCGCCTGTACCGCGACGGCGTGCTCCGCGACGAATCCTTTACACGCTTCGGCTTCCGCGAGATGTGGTGCGAGGGCCCCGATTTCTTCCTGAACGGCGTGAAGCGGCGTCTGCTGGGGTCAAGCACGTGGCCCGCCTACGGCTACATCCCGCGCGACGAGGTCTTCCGGCGCGTCCGCCAGTGGAAGGACGACGGCGTGCTGGTGTTCCGGTTCCACAACCAGCCGTGGCAGGAGGATTACCTGGAGGCGTGCGACGAGATCGGGGTCATGACCATCGACGAGTCGCCCGTGTACACCGACGGAAACGCCATGTACGCGTACAACGAGGACATCTTCTGGAACAACTTCGCCGACGTGCTGCGCGGCATGATCCGGCGCGACCGCAACCACGCCTCCCTCGTGATGTGGAGCGTCGGCAACGAGATCCTGTTCATGGGCTCGGTCAAGTTCTGCCCCGACCTCAACCGCCGCCTCGGCGAAATGGGAACGTTCACGAAGCGGTTCGACCCGACCCGGCCCACGATGTTCGAGGCCGACCGCGACCCGGACGGCAAGTACGACATGATCGGGCTGCATTATCCGCACGAAATGCCCGCGCTGTACGCGTACCCCGACGCCGCCGAATGGCTCGGCCGCCGCATCGAGGCGGAAGCCGCCGGCGGGATGCTCGGCAAGCAGTCCGGGACGTTCTTCTGGGACCGCAAAAAACCGCTTTACATCGGCGAATATCTGTGGTGCCCGCAGACCGACTACTCCGTCGGCTCCATCTGGTTCGGCGAAAAAGTCTACCTCAGCCGCCAGAAATGCAACCGCGACGCGAAATACCTGGGCTGGATCGACCAGACCGAAGCGTTCCGTATGGCGAACGTCACCGGCATGTGCCCCTGGACCGCCTACGGGTTCGGCGGCACGTCCGTCCCCGGCGCGGCCGAGGCGGAAAAGGTCTTCTACCGCAGGATCGCGTGTTTCCGGCGCGACCGCTCGGCGCGGGTGTTCGCCTGGGCGAAGAAAAGCGTCGCGTTCGACGTGCTCAACGATTCGCCGGAGACGCAGGATCTGAAGCTGACGATCACCGTCGACGGCGCGGAAACGGATTCGATCACGTTCATGCTCGAACCGGGCGGCGCGCGCACGGTTTCGCTTGCGTTCACGGCGAAAGACGTTCCGGGTAAAGTTTTGCCTGAATATGAGGTTTCCACGCTCGAATTCCGCCTGACCGCCAACGGAATTGAGGTCCAGCGGGAAAGTTTTCAGTACAAGATTTATCCCGTGCCCGGCGGGAATGAGGTTGAGAACATTCACCTCTACCATGCGCCCGGCGACGTCGATTTCGCCTCGCTGGATTCGGCGGCGGATATCGTTGTCATCTCTGAAAACGTGCTCGGAACGCCCGAAAGTCCTGCTGCATTCGACACGGACGGGTTCCGACGCTTCCTCGCGGCGGGCGGCCGCGCGCTCGTGTTGGCGCAGGACACGCTCGATCCGCTCGGACTCGGCGTGAACCTCACCGACCACGCGTCGACCATGGCGTTCCCGCTCGCGCCGAACCATCCGCTGCTCGCCGGTCTCGAACCCGCCGACTTCAAATGGTGGGCGGACGGACATTACATTTCCCGCCGCGAGATCATCCGCGAGGGGCGCAACGGCCTGGAGGCGCTGCTCGTGACCGGCGGATTCAGTGCGCTCGCGCAGGGGCCGTTCGCCGATCTGCCGTTCGGAGACGGCCATGCAGTCCTGATGCAGCTGCTCGCGGGGAGCAAACGCATTGTGGAACCCGCCGCTGAAATCCTGTATCGCAACGCCGTTTCCTACCTGAAAGGCCTCCCGCGCAAACCCGCCGTCCCGATCCGTGTGCTTGCCTCCGATCCCGACGTCCTCCGCGTGCTGCGGACCATCGGCGTGAACGATTCCGGCACGGACGGCGCGCAGTTCATTGCCGCCGACGGCGCGTGTCCCGGTCTGGATATGACGCCGGACCAGCTCGCAGCCTGGATCCGCGACGGCGGCGTCTTCTACTGGCACATGCCGAACGCGGAACAATATGAACGGCTGAAGCATGCCATCGGCGCGGACGGAATCGCCTGTGCGAAGGGGGAATGCTCCGGGTTTATCGCCGACCGCGAATCGCCGCTCCTCTTCGGCGTCTCCCACGAAGACCTCACGCACTGCCGCATCTACGACTGGGACAGCAAGCTCGAAATTCAGCCCGATGCCGTTTCCATGCGTTTCATGCCGGAGATGTTCACCGTACCCGGCCCCGTCCCCATCGAGGCCAGGCTCGACGGAGGCCCCGTCCCGATGGACACCCCGCCCGTCGGTATGCCCGGATTCGTGGACCCCGCACCGCATTCGGTCTTCACCGCCGTCCGTGAAAAAGCCGGGCCCGTCTGCCTCGCGCTCCGCATCCTCGCTCCGGAACCGCTGCCGGACATCGTCGACATGGGCGTAAACGGCGGCCATTACGAGTTCAAGTTCGTCGAAAAGCCGCTCTGCCGCATCGCGGTCGGCGACACGGAACAGGTCTGGTTCATTTCGGACAACCCGAAATACGGGACTTCAAGTATCTACCGCACGGTCGTTTATCTCCCGGCCGGGACCTCGACGATCGACGTCCGGGGCGCGGGCCGTGCCGGACTCGGCGCGGGCATGTTCGCCGAGGCGTATCTCCTCGATGAAGGGTATCCCGCCGGCATCGAAGTCCCCGCCGTACCCGGCTCGCTCGTGAGCTGGAAGCTCGGCGAAGGCCGCGTGGTGCTGGACGGAGCGAACTGGACGTGCATCCGGGACAACAACGGACCGCGCGGCGAACGTTACCTGAGCGGGCTTCTGCGCAATCTGGGCGCGGGGTTCCGCACGGAACGCCAGGACGCGGGCGAGGCCGACGACCCGGACAACCTGATCTCGCAAACGCGCATCGCCGGCGGGCTGGTCCAGGTGCTTTCCAACAACACACTCGTCGAGTTGGAAACGGATTTCGAAACGCCGCAATCCGGGCTCCACGTCGTGCACATCGACGCCGTCTGCTATCCCTACCAGCGCATCTATTCCGAGGTCAGGATCGAGATCGACAGCAACCTCGTCGCGGTCCGCGAAGTCGCGTCCGACGTCACAGCCGGGTACGATCTTGCCGAAGTCACGCTCGATGCCGGCACGCACCACGTCCGCATGACCTACGGCAACGACGGGTTCGGTGACGGCGGCGACCGCGCACTTTTCATCCGCAAGCTGAAAATTCTGCCTCGCTAACGTTTTTCAAAAAAACGCGTCCAAAAAACGGCCCCCGTGAGCATGAAAGATCGCGGGGGCCATTGTGCAAGCACTGCTGATGTAGTGTGCTCAGCTTCGCTTGCGCACACAGCAAGCTGTGCTGTAGCAGTGTCCGGCTACGCTCGGACACGGTATCAGTTTTAAGAGAGCGTGGCGAGGTTCGCCCAGGTGGTGAGTTCCCTGTTGTTGATCTGCCAGCAGCCGGTGAGGCCGGTGTCAGTGTTCGCCCAGGCGATGTCGTCCGTGCCGTCGGCGTTGAAGTCGGCGACGCCCGCGAGCTGCCATTGGCTGGTCACCGCGCTGAGGATGGACCACGAGCTGAGGTAGCCGTCCGTGACGCCCCAGATGCCGACCACGCCCACGTCGTTGATCATGGCGATGTCGTTCATCTTGTCGCCGTCGAAGTCGCCGGAGCAGAGGAAATTCCACTCCGCCGGATTCGCCACGCTGACCATGCGCCAGTCGACCGGGTCCTCGACGATCCAGGTGCAGTAGGCGTTGTAGGTCAGGCCGCCGTCGCCTTCGAAGCTGTTGCGCCAGAGCATGTCGCACTTGCCGTCGCCGTTGAAATCGCCGGTCGAGATCATTTCCCATTCGGCGGAGTAGCCGTTGATGAGCGTCCAGGTCACGCCGCTCTCCCAGTAACCGAGCAGGCCGACTGTGTCGGATGCGGCGGTCGGGTTCGCGATCAGTACGTCGTCCGGTCCGACGCCGTCGAAATTGCCGGTGCCGAGGATGTCCCAGCCGGCGTTCTTCAGGTTCAGTACCTGCGGCGTGAACGTGCCGTTGCCGTTCGACATCTCGCCGACCACGTATCCTTCGGTATTCACGCGCAGGAAGTCGTCGAGGTTGTCTCCGTTGAAATCGCCCGTGCCGACGACAGTCCAGCCGGTGTCGAGCGTGAGGCCGATGCCCCACGCTTCGCCGTTCTGGTAGATCGTGACCGTGCTGCCGGACTGCACCGCCAGCGTGTCGAAGAGGTCGCCGTTGAAGTCGCCCGTGAAGAACGACTTGTCCCCGGGCGTGGGCGGCGGCGTGGGCGCCGGCGCGCCTCCCGAGACCGTAACGGTCAGATGGTAGTCGTTGCTCAAGTTCAGCGTGTAGGTCACGCCGTCGATCGTGGCGGTGCCGCCGACCGTGAGCGTGCCGAGCGTGGAACCGTTCGTGCTCTTCACCGTGAGCGGGCTCTCGGCCGTGATGACCTGCGTGTCGAACCCGTAGGCAAACTCCATGAGGTTGTATGTGCCGTCCGCCTGGTTACCGTCGACCGTGAGCGTGCAGATGCCGCCGTGGTCGAACTCGATGTTCGCGTCATTGTCGAACAGGTATTCGCCGGACGGGGCGGCATTGGAGATATCGAGGTCGAGCGTGCCGCCGTACATCTTCACGACGCTGTAGATCCCGTGCATTACGCCGGTCAGCACGCCGCCCTCGTAGACCTTGAGTTCGTGCAGATCGCTGCCGTCCTCCAGGCGGATGACGCCGCCGGAGCTGACCGTGCATCCCGCGGTGCCGCCGGATTCCACGGTCAGGATGCCGCCATCTTCCAGATACAAACTTGAAACGAATCCGCCATCGCAGGCGGAAACGGTTCCGGACGTGACGGTGGCGTTCGTGAACGTGCCGTCGCTCAGAACCTCGACCTTGCCGCCGTCGGAGACGACCGCGCCGACGAGGAAGGCGGACTCATGCACGATGACCCGACCGCTTTTTTTCACGATGGTGTTGCTGGACACCGTGCTTCCCTTCGAGGTCCGGTACGCCCAGCCGCCATTTTCCAGCACGAACACGCCGCCGTCCACGACCACATCGCGGGCCATGACGTCCTCATAGATCGTAGCGGTGCCACCATAATAGATCGTCGCGCCCGTCAGATCGCCGTCGGAGTGCACGTTGAGCTCGCCGAGGGCCCAGACCATGGTGTTGCTCGCTTCGCCGCCGGAGAAGACGTTCAGGATGCCGCCGGAGCTGATGGCGACGTCGATCGCGGACATGCCGCTAGTGATATCCAAACGCTCGTCGACCAGGATATCGCCTGAGTGGATCGGATCGGGGACCGCGCCGCCGGTCACGACGACAATGAGGTTGCCGGCGTCGCTCAGCTTCAGGTCGTACGTGACGCCGTCGAGGAGTTCCTTGGGGCCGCCGCCGACCGTGAGCGTGCCGAACTGGTAGCCGACGGAGTTCTGCACGGTAACGGTCTTATTGAATCCGGTCGCAGTATCAATGAGATAGTACGTCCCGTTCAGCTGCTTGTTTGTGACGGTGAGCGTACATGCGTAGGAGCCGGTCTTGAAGCCGCTGTACGACTTGCTGTCGACGAGGAAACTGCTGTACTCGGAATCTTTCGCGATATTCAGATTCAGTGTGCCGCCGGAGAACGTGAGCCCTGCATTCCGCAGGATGCCCGTGACAATCGCGCCTGAGCTAACGATAATGCTTGACACATGCCCGGAAGACACGTCCATGACACAGCCGGATTTCAATGCCATATCGTAGATCCTTGCACCGGTTTTTGCCACAACGGAACAGCTGTTGCCGAGGGCAATCCCATCAACCCTGCCGCCACTGCTGACAACAAGCTTGCATCGATCACTTAAGGTAAGATATGACGCGAAGGTCTGAGATCCCATTGCCACGATTGAGCTCGAATAATTATCAACGTGGAGCTCAGCGCCATTGATGAGGAATTCGGAAGCAGAAAAATTACCTTTGATGATTGCCGTGCCGCCGGAGTTCACGGTTGCCAAGTTGAGAGAACCCCCGGAACTGACAATCATGGTGCCGCCTGATCTGACTGTCGTATCATTTGCTATGGCTTTGGATTCGACAAACATAATCCCGCCGGAACTGACTATGGTACTGCTTGCTGACCCGTCGACATAAAAACGGTCAAAGATCGTGATACCGTTTACTGTACCGCGAACGGTAAGAGATCCTCCGGAGTTGACCATGGCTCGGTCGATCGAGGCTTCAGTATCTACAAAACAATATCCACTCGAGTTGACTGTGATGCTGGTCAATGCCCCGCCATTGAAGATTTGAAGTAAGCCTCCTGAGTTGACAATAGCGAATCTCGCCTTGCCTCCGGAGGAAACTATCATCTTGCCGCCGGAAAGCGTGGTGCTGTTTGCCGTGCCGCCGGAGGAAACAATAACAGTACCATCGGCTTCAATAGTGGTATCGGTCATCGTACCGCCAGAGGAGACAACTGCTTGTCCATATAATACAACAGTAGTGCTATTTGCCTTGCCCCCGGAGGAAACTATCATCTTGCCGCCGGAATCAAGCAATGTGTTGTTTGCAACACCACCGGAGTAAACGTGAAAAGAGGCGCTATGCTTAACTGTGGTGCTGTTTGCTGTTGTTCCTGAATGCAAGGAGGCCTCCCAGCCGATTCCAGACACCAGCGCACTGGAGAACGAATTTGGAACAAAAGTAACAACCGCACCATCCTCGACTATCACATTTCCGCCATTCTCCACAATTCTGTAGGCGGTGCCGCCTGCTAACACATTTATCCAACCGCCGAAAAACGCATTAGCATTGCTCGCTAAGCCGCCGGAACTGATTTTTAACAAGCCAAGATTTACTGTGGTATTGATTGCCGTGCCGCCGGAGTTGACAATAATAGCGTCCTCATACCCTATTGTTTTGTCAATACAAATCATTCCACTTGAGATTGTTTGACTTGTCATGGCCATAGTTCAAAACCTTTCGAGTTTGTGTTATATGTTTTTGAGCTTATGTTATGTTTGTTTTGAGCTTGGTATTTTAGAAAACGGGGGGCGTTTTTCGGGCGCGTCCGCATTTTTATTTGGGTAATATATCATGCAAATCCCGAAATATCAAACATGAAAAACGAAAAGTTTCCTTTTTCTGAATTATCGGCCTGGCGGGACTTCTTCCCCGGCCCCGGACCATTTCCCCGATCGCCGCGGCGGCATTGGCCGGTCCGACGGAGGATCGCGCGCCGCCCTTTGCATCCGATCACGGGATTCCGGCGCGAAAAAATCATTTAATCAATGTAATTCAACAAATAGTGCATTGATTTTCTCGCGGGTGAACTGTATAGTTTAAACGTATGATTGTAGTTTTCCGCCCGCCTTATGGCCTTTTCGAGCTCAGGACGGGCGGGCCGAACCGTAGAGATTCCGAACCCACAGCTCAAGGAGCAAGTTCATGAAAAAACAAACAGCAGCTACCCCCGCCAAGAAAAATGAATCCCGCGTGATCGAATCCGACCTCTCGCAGCTGAAGGGGCCGCGTTCGATGGTCTGGAGCGACTGCGTCGGCGCCGGCCGCATCGGCGAAGGTCTCCGGGAGTCCTGGCGCAAACAGCTGGAACACTGCCACAAGGAGTTCGGGTTCCGCTACCTCCGGGCGCACGGCCTGCTCCACGACGAAATGCGCGTGTACACCGAGGACAAGAAAGGCAACCCCGTCTACAACTTCATGTACATCGACGACGTGTACGATTTCCTGCTCTCCATCGGCATGAAGCCGTTCGTCGAGCTCGGATTCATGCCCGAAAAGCTCGCGTCCGAAAGTTTCAAGGACGAGCGTGAAGGCAAAAACGAGGACACGGTCTTCTGGTGGAAGGCCAACGTGACCCCGCCGAAGAAATACGAGAAGTGGGACGCGCTCATCAAAACGCTGGTCCAGCACTGGACCGACCGTTACGGCGCGAATGAAGTCAAGACGTGGCGGTTCGAGGTCTGGAACGAGCCGAACCTGAACATCTTCTGGCGTCTCGCCGAAAAGGACCGCCTGCCCGAATACCTCAAACTCTACGAACACACCGCCAAGGCCGTGAAGTCCGTCAACAAGGACTACCAGGTCGGCGGGCCGTCCGGCGCGGGCCCGGTGTTCATCGAGGAGCTGATCGACTTCTGCAACAGGAAGAAAGTCCCGCTCGACTTCATCACCTACCACACCTACGGCCTCGGCGACGGTCCCAGCGGCCTCGACCAGTACGGCAACCGCAAGCTCTTCCTGCACGAAAGCCTCCATTACGTCTCCGACTGCGCGAACCAGCCGCTCCCCGCCATCGCGAAGAAGGGCAAAACGAAACTCCCCGTCTACATCACCGAGTGGAACTCCTCCTATTCGCCCGTCGACCCGGTGCACGATTCCTTCTTCGCCGGCCCGTTCATCCTGGAACAGCTCCGCAACACCGAGGCGCTGGATTCCATGAGCTTCTGGACATTTACGGACATCTTCGAGGAAAACGGCCCCGCGCCGCGTCCGTTCCACGGCGGGTTCGGCCTCATGTCCTACCAGGGCATCCCGAAGGCCGCCTACTGGGCGTACAAGTACCTTTCCCTCCTCGGAAACACCGAGATCGTCTCCTCCGACAAATCGTCCTACGTCTGTCGCGACGAAAAGGGCGGCGTGCAGATCCTTTTCTGGGACCTCTCGCACCCGACCGACGGCGGCAAGGTCAGCAACCAGGACTTCTTCTTCAAGACCGTCCCGGCGACCGACAAAGGCGAGGCGTCCGTCATACTCCATAACCTCCCCGCCGGCGAATACGACATCAAGGTCCACATGATCGGATTCCAGCAGAACGACCCGTACACGCTGTGGCTGAACGCCGGCGCACCGTCCGACCTGACCCGCGAGGACGTGGAGGAGCTGAAGAAGAACTCCGCCATGGAACCCGTGTTTCAGACCGCCATGAAGGTCCAGGACAAGGTCACGCTCACGATGCCGATCCAGGCGAACAGCGTGTACTTCATCAGCCTCACGCCGATCAAGCTCGATCCGGTGAAGGCCGCGCCGGCCAAGAAGGCGGAGGCCAAGGCCCCGGCAAAGAAGGCCGAGGTCAAGCCCGCCGAAAAGACTGCGCCCGCGAAGGCGCCGGCAAAGAAGGCCGACATCAAGCCCGCCGAAAAGACCGCGCCCGCGAAGGCTCCGGCAAAGAAGGCCGAGGTCAAGCCCGCCGAAAAGACCGCGCCCGCGAAGGCTCCGGCAAAGAAGGCCGAGGTCAAGCCCGCCGAAAAGACCGCGCCCGCGATGGCTCCGGCAAAGAAGGCCGAGGTCAAGCCCGCCGAAAAGACTGCGCCCGCGAAGGCGCCGGCAAAGAAGGCCGAGGTTAAGCCCGCCGCCAAGACCGCGCCCGTGAAGG
>JAGCTY010000170.1 GCA_017963105.1 Lentisphaeria bacterium | reverse complement strand
CGGACATCATCACCGATACGCAGAACAGCAAGAAGAAATTCGATCTCCACTACAACGTCCCGAACGACTCCGTGGGTGAGGTCGGCCGCGTGACCGGCCCCGGCCGCCGCGAGATCGGACACGGCAACCTCGCCGAACGTTCCGTCGCGCAGGTCGTGCCGAAGGACTTCCCGTACACCGTCCGCTGCGTCTCCGAGATCATGGCGTCGAACGGCTCCACGTCCATGGCATCCGTCTGCGGCGCCACGCTCGCCCTGATGGACGCCGGCGTGCCGATCAAGTCCCCGGTCGTGGGCATCTCCTGCGGCCTCGTGACCGACGACACCGGCAAGGAACTCCTCCTCACCGACATCATCGGCGCGGAAGACCACTTCGGCGACATGGACTTCAAGGTCTGCGGCACCGAGGAAGGCATCACCGGATTCCAGCTCGACCTGAAGCTCCCCGGCATCCCGATCGCCACGCTCGCCCGCGCCATGCAGCAGAACAAGGCCGCACGCGCCGAAATCCACAAGGTTGTCCGCGACTGCATCGCCGCACCGCGACCCGAGGTCAGCCCGCGCGCCCCGCAGATGGAAGTCATCCACATCAACCCGGACAAGATCGGCGCCCTCATCGGCACCGGCGGCAAGAACATCAAGGAGATCACCGAATCCACGCAGTCGCAGGTCGACATCCAGGACGACGGCTCCGTCAGCATCCTCGCCGCCAACAAGGACGTCCTCGAAGAGGTCAAGCGCAAGATCCAGTTCTACACCGCCGAGGCCGAGATCGGCAAGATCTACCGCGGCGTCGTCAAGACCGTCAAGGACTTCGGCGCGTTCGTCGAGATCCTGCCCGGCCAGGACGGCCTGCTGCACATCTCCGAGATGGCGAACTACCGCGTCGCGAACGTCACCGACATCTGCAAGGAAGGCGACGTCGTGAGCGTGAAGGTCGTCGACATCGACCGCAGCGGCAAGATCCGTCTCAGCCGCAAGGCCGCCCTCGAAGAGCTCGACGGCAAGAAGAATTAAGCCAGATTCGCAAAGCTCTTGCGATTTCACGGGACCGGAACTCTGTTGAGGATTCCGGTCCCTTCATTTTTGTTCGGAAACCGATTTGACTTTTTTCCATTCCAGTCGTAGAATATAGATATTGAATCGAAAAGATTCTTCTTAATCATAATCAGGAGATAGACAATGTGCCAGCTCGACAGGATTCGGAGTTTGAGAGGCGAGATTTATGCGATCGCCAGAAAGCACAAGGCCGGCAAGGTCTATGTGTTCGGCTCCTGCGCCCGGATGGAGGAGACGCCCGACAGCGACGTTGATTTCATTGCCGAGTTCCAGCCGCACTCTTCCCTGTTCGACCTCGGCGGTTTGCAGTATGACCTGCAAAAACTGCTCGGGTGCAAAGTCGACCTGATCCCGGAAGACTCTCTGTCCGAAGACGCCTTCGCGGCAAATGTCAGAAAATATATGGTTCTTTTATAATGGGCGGTCGCGAAAACTGACCGGTTAAAATCGCGAAATCTGACCGAATGGAATCGCGGAATCTGACCGAATGGAGCCGGGTTTCAGCGGGAGGCGGAGGCGCAGAGCCAGCGGTGTTCCGGCTCGAAGTCGACCGACACGCCGTGGAAGCCCGCCGCGGTCAGCAGTTCCGCCAGTTCGTCCCGCGTCGGACAGACCATGTTCAGGTGTTTCACGATCGCGAGCTGACGTTCATTCATCATGCCGCCGACCATCTCCAGCGCGGTCATGAAATGCCCGCCCGGGGCAAGCACGCGGCGGATTTCGCGCAGCCCGGCGAGCTGGTCCGGCCAGAAATACAGGCTCTCGACCGAGAACACCGTGTCGAACGCGCCGTCGTCGAACGGCAGGTCGGGCACGCCGCACCGGAGAAAGCGCAACCGCCCGGCTTTCACAAATTCTTCGTTCAGCGCCGTCGCCGTCTCGACCGCGAGCGGGGAAATGTCGCATCCGGTCAGGTCGGCTTCCGGGTACTGTTCCGCCAGTTCGCGCAGCGCGGCGCCCGCGCCGCACCCCACGTCCAGCACGGAGCGTCCGACCGGGATGTGCGCGAATCCCCATGCACGGAGCGGGCCGTGTTCGCGGTTCATGCGGAGGATCATGTCGCGTCCGGCGTCGCCGGCGGGGCATCCGGCGGTTTCGACGTTCGAGAAATCGGGTTCGGTCATAGTATGCGGTCCATTGTCGGTGAAAAATGATTTTTGAGGACGAATAAGATAGAGCGGTTCGGCGCGAAATGCAAGGGCGGAGGCGAAAAAAACGCGTTTTTGTCGTGTTTTTTCGGAATCGCGTTTGAAAAAGCCGGGAAACGTGCTATCTTTTATGGATATATTTTTGTACGCGAACCAAATCCAAACACTTATGGAGAACCACAATGGGAAGACAGTATAACAAGCACGAGAAACAGGCCCGCCGCAAACAGTACCTCAAGCGCGTCAAACTCCGCGTGAAAGAGGCGATCAAGGCCGCCAAGAAGAAATAATCCGAGTTCAATTTCCAACCGGATGACCTGACATGGCGCAGATTCACCAGACCGCCATCATCGGAAACGACGTCGAGCTTGCCGACTCCGTTTTCGTCGGCCCGTACTGCATCATCGAAGACCACGTGAAGATCGGCGAGAACACCCGCCTGATCGCGCAGTGCCACATCTACTCGAACACCACGATCGGCTCCGGGAATATGATTTTTCCGTTTGCCACGCTCGGCGGTCCGCCGAACGACGTCAGCTACGACCCGACGCAGGAATCCTACACCCGGATCGGCAACGACAACATCATCCGCGAGGGCGTTTCCATCCATCGCGGCGCGCATCCCGGCACGGAAACGGTCGTCGGAAGCCACGGCTTCTTCATGGGCAACGCCCACATGGCGCACAACACCGTCATCGGCGACCACGTCATCATGGCGCTCGGCGCGCTCGCCGCGGGCTACGTCCAGATCGGCGACCGCGCGTTTATCTCCGGCAACGTCTGCATCCACCAGTTCGTCCGCGTGGGTCGCTACGCCATGATCTCCGGCGGCTCCGCCATCTCCATGGACCTGCCGCCCTTCATGATCGGCGACGGCCGCAACGGCGGCGTCCGCAGCTTCAACAAGGTCGCGCTGGAGCGCGCCGGGTATTCCCGCGAGGACATCCGCACGATCCACAAGATGTACGACATCGCGTTCCGCCGCGGCCTGAACATGAAGAATGCGCTGGAAGAGATCGAAACCACCCTGCCGCAGATTCCGGAAGTCAAGGAATTCGTTGAATTCGTGCGTTCCGCGAAACGCGGCGTTCTGAGCGGGGGCAGCACCCGCCGCGCATAAAATAGCGTCCGGCGCGTTTCCCCTTGCGGAAACCGCCTGAAACGCGAAAGAAACGGCACGTGTCACCGATGTGTGATGCGTGCCGCGACTGTTTTTTAACCCTCCGGCAAAATGGATGGCGCGGATGCGGCCGCCGTTTTCTAACGTTGACCGGGAAACGCGCCACCCCGTTTTGCCCTGAAAAAGGTTTGTTCTCTCTTGACTTTTTCCCGCGCGGATGGTATATTCTTCCGAATCCTTCCGAAAATGAGTTGTTCCACTTGCCGAAAAAGGATCCCGGACCATGAAAAAGATACTGCTCGCCGCATTCGCATTCCTCGCCGCCCTCTCCGTTGCATCCGCGGCCGATCTCCTGCTCCGGCAGGACGCGCCCGCGAAGGACTGGGAGTCGCAGTATTTCCCCATCGGCAACGGCGCGCTCGGGGCGATGCTGAACGGGGGAATCGCGGAAGACATCCTCCAGCTGAACCTGGATTCGCTGTGGAGCGGGAGCGCGTACTCCACCGAGAAACTGAAGGACAACCCGGACGCGAATTATGCGGAGATGGGCTGCTATCTGCCGCTCGGCACGCTGAAGGTGAAGTTCGACGGCGTGAAGGATTCCGAGGTGAAGGACTACAGCCGCGTGCTTGACATCGGCCAAGGCTTCCACACGGTCGAATTCGAAGCGAAAGGCGGCAAACAGACCCGCACGGCGTTTTCCAGTGCCCTGTCCGGCGTGCTCGTCTACCATGTCTCCTCCGAAACGCCCGTATCCGGTCGCGTGGAGTACCGCGACGGACGCGAGGGGATCACCGTGATAGAAGGCATCGTCTACGATGCGCCGCCCGAGTGGGGGAACGTCGGGCTTTCCACGCGTACCACGAAATACTATGCGGATGGCTTCGCCTTCTCCGGGATCATCCCGGAAGAGTTCAGGAAGACGGATGTGCCGGACCGCTACCCCGGCCGCAGGTTCGAGGAGGAGAACGCCCTGAACTACGAGGTCCGGGCGCGGGTCGTCGCGGACGGCTGGCTCCGCACGGCGGAGGACGGCGTGGAGTTCAAGGACTGCCGCGAACTCACGGTCCTGCTCGCCGCGGAATCCGACTACAATCCAAAACTGGTGGAGTTCACCCGGGAAGAAAAGACGGCGAAGCTCGCCCTGCCGGACAAACGCATCGCCGACGCCGCGAAGATGGGCTATGCCGAGCTCAAACGACGCAACAGCAACAGCTTCAGTTTCCACATCAACAATGTGGCGCTCGACCTCGGCGGCGACCCCGAACTGGAGAAGCTCACGCTCGCCCAGCGCGTGAAACGCTGCCGCGAAGGGAAATCCGACCCCGGCCTGGTCGCGCTGATGTTCCAGTACGGCCGCTACCTGCTGCTCTCGTCCAGCGCACGCGGCACGCTCCCTGCAAACCTTCAGGGCATCTGGAACAACAGCAATTCGCCCGCCTGGCACAGCGACTACCACACGAACATCAACATCCAGATGAACTACTGGGGCGCGGAACCCGCCGGGCTCGCCGAATGCCACGAGCCGCTGTTCGACTTCATGCTGGCCGCGATGCATGTCGCGGCGAAAGACACCGAGACCGTTTTGGGCGAGGACAGCGGATTCACGTTCCGCACCAGCATGAACAGCTACGGCGCGGGCGGCTGGCGCTGGAACTGGCCGAGCGCGGCGTGGATCGCCCAGCATTTCTACCGGCACTGGCAGTATGGCGCGGACCGGAAGTTCCTGGAACAGAAGGCGTGGCCGTTCTATGAGGGCGTCGCGAAATTCTGGTTCAAGCGCCTGAAGAAGCGCGCCGACGGCACGTATGTGGTCCCGCAGGGCTGGTCGCCCGAACACGGCCCGACCGAGGACGGCGTGACGCACGACCAGCAGATCGTGGCCGAATTCTTCGACCAGTATCTGGACATCGCCCGCGAACTCGAGATCGAAAACGACGACACGAAACGCGCCGCCGAAATCCGCAAAAACCTGCTCGGAAACAAGATCGGCTCCTGGGGCCAGCTTCAGGAGTGGGAAACCGACCGCGACAGGAAGGGCGACGACCACCGCCACACCTCGCACCTCTTCGCCGTCTACCCCGGCAGCTCCATCGACGCCGTGAAGACGCCCGAACTTTTCAAAGCCGCCCGTGTCGCGCTGGAGGGGCGCGCCCTGACAGGAGACGCCCGGCGTTCGTGGACCTGGCCCTGGCGCGCGGCGCTGTGGGCGCGGCTGGGCGACGGGGAGAAGGCCACCGAAATGGTCAACAGCCTGTTGCGCTACAACACGCTCGAAAACCTCTTCACCACGCATCCGCCGTTCCAGATCGACGGCAACCTCGGGATCGTCGGCGCGATCTGCGAAATGCTCGTGCAGAACGATTCCGGCGGCGTCTTCGTGCTCCCGGTCGAGCTCCCCGACTGGCCAAACGGCTCGTTCCACGGTCTCCGCGTCCACGGCGGCGACTTGGTTTCGGCGGAGTGGAAGGACGGCCGCCTCGTCAAAATCGAATTCAAGGTCCGGCACGACGGCGAAATGAAGCTCCGCACGCGCACGCCGATGGTGTGGAACGGGCAGGAAGGCACGTCGTTCACCATCCCGCTGAAGAAATGGAACGAAGTCGTCCTGACCGCCCCGGAACCGTAACAAACCTTATCACAATTGAACTTGAAAAAGGAGTTTCTTATCTCATGAACGATACCGTAGCCCTGCTCGAAACCCTCATCCGCACCCGCCCCGTCACGTCCGACCCGGAACGCGTCAACGCCGCGACCGCCGTCATGCGCGACTACCTCGAATCGCGCGGCGTGTTCTGCCGCACGGAGGAGTTCGACGGACGTCAAATCCTGTACGCCTCGAACCGCGAATCCGGCACGCCGGAGATCATTCTGAACTCCCACATGGACGTGGTGCCGGCCCTGGACGAACAGTTCGAGCCGGTGATCCGCGACGGCATCCTGTACGGGCGCGGGGCGTGCGACTGCCTCGGGAACGCGGTCTGCCTGGCGGAAATCCTGCTGAAGGCAAACGCGCACGTCGCGGCGGTGTTCTCCGCCGACGAGGAGACCGGCGGCAGGACCACGAAACACATGGTCGACCTCGGATACAAGGCGAAGCACGCCGTCCTGATCCTGGATTCCGGCGACGATCCGACCATCATCTACGAGCAGAAAGGCGTGCTGGTGGTACACCTGACCGCGAAGGGGCGCGACGGCCACGCCGCGTACCCGTGGAAATACGACAACCCGATCGACAAGCTCATGACCGGATACGCGAATTTCCGCGCGAAATGGGAGAACCCGGCCTCGGAAAATGACTGGCGGAACAGCATGGCCGCGTGCATGATGTCCGCCGGGACCGCGCCGAACCAGATCCCCGCCGAGGCGACCATGACCATCAATTTCCGCCTCGTGGACGAGGCATCGCGCGACATCATCCTGCGCGACCTGGCGGAGACGACCGGATGCGAGATCACGCTCGGCGAGGACATCCCGCCGATCCTGTTCGACAAGGACGATCCGGTGTTCCTGCTGCTTCAGCGCGTGCTGTCCGACGAGGTCGAGGGCGGAAAGGAAATCCCGCTGGCGCGCATCTGCGGCGCGACCGATTCGCGGCACTGGAGCAAACTCGGGATCCCGGTCCCCGTGCTCGGCGTGCGCGGCGGCAGCGAGCATTCCGCGGGCGAGTATGTGGAGCTGGATTCCATCGGGCGCTATGCGGACGGCATCGTGAAGTTCGCCGACGCGCTTGCGGCGAAACAGTGAAGCATTTTCCCGGTTATTCCGGGCAATCGTTTTTTCCGCCCAAATCAGGCGAGTTTCAGCAGATATTCGACCGTTTCTTTCAGGCGTTCCACGGGGAGCCCGATGACGTTCGTGAGGGAGCCGTTGATGGATTCGATGATGTCCTCTCCGTGCTCCTGGATGGCGTAGGCTCCGGCTTTGTCCAGCACGTTGACTGCTGTGATATAATCGTCGATGATTTCGGGGGTCAGCGTGCGGAATTTCACGTGCGTGGCCTCCTCGAACCGCACGAGATAATCGGCCTCGACGCAGCGGACGCAGACGCCGGTCGCCACGTCGTGCGTGCGGCCGGAGAGCTTCGCGAGGATCCGTTTTGCGTCTTCGAGGTCGGCGGGCTTGCCGATGATCTCGCCTTCGAACCGGATCACGGTGTCCGCGCCGATCACGATCGCCTGCGGATTCAGCTGTGCGACCGCCTCGGCCTTGCGCATGGCGTTCTCCAGCGGGTCGCTTCCTTCCTCCACGTTCGAGGTCATGATCCGCATGTCCGCGAACGCCGGGCCCGCGTCCCTGAGCAACGCGGACCTTCGCGGCGAAGCGGAGGCCAGGATGACCGGGCGGCGGGATGCGGACGCGGTTCCGTCCGAGGGATCAGGCATTGTGCGTCTCAGCCTCCAGTTTGAACGACGCGGCGATTTCCGCCGGATCGGTCGTGGCGGTGCCGGCCTTGCCGACGACGATGCCCGCCGCCTGGTTCGAGATCACGGCCGCCTCACGGTCGGTCGCGCCCGCGGCGTGGTACAGCGTGAACGCGGAGATGACGGTGTCGCCCGCGCCGGAGACGTCGAAGACTTCTCGCGCGATGGTCGGGATCACGAAACCGCGCGGCTCCTTGTCGGAATACAGCGCCATGCCCTGGTGCCCCAGGGTGATAAGCAGGATGTCGGGAGCCCATTCCTTGCGAATCTTCGCCGCGACGGCCTGCAGCGCTGCATCCTTCGCCGGGTCGTCGGCGGGGTCGGTGTGGTACATCCCGGCCAGCGCGAACGCCTCGGCGCGGTTCGGCGTCATGAGGGAGATGCCCCTGGCGCGGACCGGATTGCCGGGGTGCGGATCGAGCGAGGTGAAGATGCCCTCGTGGGAGGCGGTCGAGACGATCGCCTCGAGCATTTCCTGTCCGATCAGGCCCTTGGCATAGTCTTCGATGACGACGGCGTCGAGCTCGTGCAGGCGGATTATCTTGGTCAGGGTCTCGATGAGGCGGTCGCGGATCTCGGTGTCGATGGGTGCGGTTTCCTCGAAATCCATGCGGACGATCTGCTGGTTCCCGGCGATCACACGCTGTTTTTCGATGGTGACGCGGCCGGGGACGCCGACGATGCCGTTGGTGTTGATGCGGGCTCCGGCGAGCAGCGCGCGGAGCTTTTCGCCGGGTTCGTCGACGCCGACGATGCCGAACGCGAAGACCTTCGCCTCGGGCGAAAGCGCCTTCAGGTTCCGCATGACGTTCGCCGCGCCGCCCAGGCGGATGCTCTTGTCGCGGACGCGGAGCACGGGAACGGGGGCCTCCTGGGAGAGGCGCGAGGCGCTGCCGGTGATGTAGGTGTCGAGCATGAGGTCGCCGAGGACGGCGATGCGGAGTGGCCCGGATGCGTTGACGAGCGTGGAGAAACGTTCGGGGGAGATGGCGGGAAGCATATTGGAATAACCTCAAAAAAAGTTTAGTGAAGAGGAAGCGCGTCGCGGGTCATTTTTTCGTCAAGCTCTTTGGCGTAACCGGTCGTGTCGAGCACGTTCTGCCGGATATGGTATTTCGAAGTCTTTCTGACCCTTTTTGACGGGTCCTGTCCCGCCTCGATTTCCTCGGGCGTCGGAAGCCTTGTCGTCTGCCATGCATTGGCGATGATCTCATAGCGGGACAGCACGTTCCGCAGGTCGCCCACCTGTTTCGGCGTCATTTCCTTGCCGTGCTCGCGCACATGAAGCGCGAACTGGTCCATGACGCCTTCGACGAGCTTGATCTCGCCTCTCTGGGCGTAGTCCTGTCCGCGGGTGTGATGCACAAGGTCGCGGATACGGTCGATCTGCTCGTACATCTCGTCCTTTTCCATTTCGGCGATCAGCAGTCTCTGGTGGCGGAGCTGAAACGGGAAGAGGATGGTGATGTAGAGCTGAAACACGATCAGGATGCCGAAGAGTGCGATGGCGGAGCCGGTCACAAGGTCGCGCTTCCGTTTCGTGGAGTAGTATTGTTTGATATCGATCTTGCTCATAGCATATAATCCGTGAGGCGTTTTCTTTCAGGGGTGGCCCCGGTCTGTTCAGCCGGCCTGCCAGGGCAGGTCCCATTCGCCGATCTCGTGGAGCGCGTAGAGTGCGACGGCGGCCCCGGCGTATTCGCCGAGCTTGGGTCCGAGCTTGCCGGGCACGATGGAACACGCCTCGCGGGGCTGTTTCCAGCCGTATTTTTTGACACGCTCGAAGAGCGGCTTCATGAAGAGGTCGCCGCACTGGATGGCGATGGTGCCGAGGGCGATGATCGAGGGGTTGAAAATGTTGTGGAGCATACCGATCGCCTGGGCGTGGCGTTCCATCATCTCGTCCCAGATGGCGCAGGCATACGGGTCGTTTGCTTCGACGGCGTCGGAGATCGTTTTCATGTCGATGTTGTCGATGATGCCGCCCGCGAGCTGGACGACGGTGCTGTTCGGGCTGTTCGCGAGTTCGCGCTGCACGCGCTGGGCGATGGCGCGTCCGCCGGAAAACGCTTCCCAGCAGCCGCGCAGTCCGCAGTTGCAGAGCGGCCCGTTCGCGTCGAGGACCATGTGCCCGACCTCGCCGGCGTCGCAGGTGGCGCCGCGCACGAGGCGGCCGTTCGCGATGACGCCCGCGCCGATGCCCGTGCTGATGGAAATGTACAGCATGTCCTGCGAACCGATGCCGGAACCGAAAAGCCATTCGGCCAGGCCGGACGCATTGGAGTCGTTATCGAAGAATGCGCGCACGCCGAACGCGTCGGCCAGGTAGTCGCGGATGGGAACGTGTTTCCATTTCTTGAGGTTGGATGGAGCCATCACGATCCCGTTCTTGAAATCGAGCGGGGAGGGCGTGCAGACGCCGACCGCCTTCAGGTCGTCACGGGTCATGCCGGCGTCCGCGAGCAGGGATTTCCCCGCGGAAACCATCGCTGGGAGGACGTCGTCCGGTTCGCGTTCCTTGTTCGGGACGCGTGAGGACGCGACGAGCGTGCCGTCGCTGAGGACGAGCGAGACGGCGACCTTCGTGCCGCCGACGTCGAAACCGAGGATCGGGAATGGTTTTGCCATGATTTTGGTCTCCTTCCGGAAAAAATCGAAAAAAAACAGAAAAAGCGATACAATATACATTGAAAAATCGGTCTTGGCAAAGTAATTTATAGAGTTTTTAAGATTTTTTTCCAAAAATGAGGCCCCCTTTTATGTTTTCGAGCGTATTTCTCTCCATTCCTCCGATTCTCGCATCCAACAGCATCGTCTATGCTTTCAAGGAGAGCGACGTGGTCGGCCAGGCCATCTGCGTCATCCTTTTCATCGCTTCCGTCGTCGTCTGGTTCATCATGGGCGAAAAGGCGTGCTCCCTGAACGCGGCCATGAAGAAAAGCCAGGCGTTCCTGAAGGCGTTCCGCGAAAAACGCAATCCGCTCGGCCTGAAGGACAAGGCGCAGGAGTCCAATTCGCCCGCGGCCGCGGTCTACCTGGCCGCGTGCGAGCGCATCGAGTCGTTCCACCTGGAACTTCCCGGCGGCGGACGGCGCGCCATGAACGACGACGAGCTCAAGGTGATGCGGTCGGCCATGAACCAGGCCGTCGAGGACCAGATCGTGATCCTGGCGAAACGCACCATGATCCTGGCGACCGCGGTCAGCGGCAGTCCGTACCTCGGCCTGTTCGGCACGGTCTGGGGCATCACGGTCGCGTTCACGAAGCTCGCGCAGGCGGGCAAGGCCGACGTCCAGACTCTGGCGCCCGGCGTCTCCGGCGCGCTCCTTACCACCGTGATCGCGCTTCTCGTGGCGCTCCCGTCCATGGTCGGATCCAACTTCATCGCCTCCTCGATCAACGACATCACGGTTCACCTCGACAATTTCGTCGAGGAGGTCTACGCGAAATTCAAGATCGAACAGCTCGACTCCTACCGCGCCGCGGCGGGGGACCAGGAATAACGGAGCGGTTTCCCCATGCAGCAGAAACGCAGAAGAACCCAGGTCAAAGCGTACAGCGAGATCAACCTCACGAACCTGATCGACACGCTGTTCTTCCTCCTGATCATTTTCATGATCACCGCGCCGTTGCTGGAGTATTCCGTCGACGTCACGCCGCCGGAGATGAACGCCGACCCCATCAAGCCGGACTCCGACTCGAAGATCATCAACGTGAAGGCCGACGGCACCATCGTCTACGACCGCCGCACCGTCACCGAGGCCGAACTTCAGATCGTCCTGCACGACATCGAACAGCACAGCGGGCGCGAAACCGCCATTTTCCTGCGGGGCGACCGTGACCTCAGATACGGCGTCGTGATGAACATCATGAGGATCATCCGCGGGGCCGGATTCCGCAACGTCAACCTGGTGATGCAGGAGGAGGCGAGATAATGGGCGGCCAGTTCAACAGAGACCCTTATTTCAACCAGAAACGCGCCCGGGCGATCCTGTTCGGCGTCCTGCTGATGCATGTCGGCGTCATCGCCGTCCCGCTGATCTACTCCTCGCTCACGGACTTCTTCCGTGATCCGCAGCCCATCGTGATGAAGGTCGGGATCACCGATCTTCCCCTCGGGGATTCCCCGGACGCCGGATCGCCCGCAGACGCGCCCGCGGAGGTCTCGGAGCCGGATCCCGTTTCCGTGGACGACATCCCGGATCCGCAAAAGGTCGCGGCGCTGCCCGATTTGCCGCCCGATCCGCCGAAGATCGAGACTCCGCCGAAACCGAAGGACGACCCGAAGCCGACCGTGAAGCCTCCGAAGACCGAGACGAAAAAGGATCCGCCGAAGACCGAGACGAAAAAGGATCCGCCGAAGACCGAGACGAAAAAGGATCCGCCGAAGTCGTCTCTGCTGACGAAGGATGACATCATCAAGCCGAAGAATACGAAGACGCAGTCGCAGATCGATGCCGACCGCAGGGCGCGCGAGGCCGCCGAGGCCAAGGCGAAAGCCGATGCCGAAGCCCGTCAGCGCGCTCTTGCCGACCTTCTTGCCGCCGCCGGAACGCAGCAGGGACGCTACGGCACGACGAACCCCGGACAGGAAGGAATCCTGGCGACGGCGGAGATGCGCGCCTACTACGCACAGCTGGTCGCGTTCATCCGCCCGAAATGGGAAAGAGTCTCCCCGTCCAGCATCGAACTCAGCGGCAGCAAAATTCCCAACTGGCCCTCGATCGACCTCACCATCAGCAAAAAAGGCGAGATCACCCAGGCCGTCTTCGTCAGTCCGTCCGGCAATGGGAAGATCGACGACGCGGTCAAGCTGCTTCTGAGGGATTTGAAGAGCGTCCCCGTGCCCCCGCAGGCCGGAACGATACGCGTTACGCTCGACATCCGCTGATTCCGCGTTACGCTCGACATCCGCTGATCCCGCGTTACGCTCGACATCCGCTGATTCCGCGTTACGCTCGACATCCGCTGATTCCGCTTCGTTTCCGGGCGTAAAAGAAACTCCGCATGGCTGAAAAACCGTGCGGAGTTTTCGTTTTCGGATAAGCGGGGAAATCAGGAGCGTGCGAGCGTGACCTCCAGTTCGATCGATTCCGATTCCACCGGAGCGTCAGGCTTGCGGATCCTGAGCGTGACCCGGTCAAGAAGCGGAAATCCTTCCAGAAGTTTTTCCCCGCACGCATACGCGAGGCGTTCGAGCAGAAAGAACGACGTGCCGGCGGCGTATTCCTTCACGCAGCGTTCGACCGCGGTGTAGTCGACGGCGTCGTTGAGGTCGTCGGTCCGGCCGGCGCGCGAGAAATCCCCGCACAGTTCGAGGTCGAAAAAAAGAGTCTGCGGCGCGGTGCGTTCGGCGGGAAGCGTCCCGATCACGCAGCCGACGGGCAGACCTCGGAGAATGATCTTGTCCATTCGGAACGAAGACGGCGGTTATTTCGTGTCGTCCTTCTTCGTCATGTTTTCATAAGCCTTCTTCGCGGCTTCCTCGCGGAGCTTGATCTCCCGGGCGCGCGCCTCGGCTTTTTCCCTGTTTTCGGCGGCCTCGCGTTCGCGGTCCTCGGCGGTCTCGGCGATGAGCTGTTTTTCGCGCTCGTAGGAGAGGCGGTCCACGGGGCTTTCACCGCGGATGAGGCGGGCGATGCCGGTGGAGAGGACGACCGCGGGCAGGTCGCTTTCACGGATGGAGGAGATGGGCACGGACAGCGGATCGTACTTCTTGCCGGTCTTGTCGTACACGGTCACGGTGACGTTCTTCACGTCCTTTTCGGGGACGATGGAGAGGAGCGCCAGATAATCGCCCTTCGCGCTGGAGAGGATGTCCTTGATCTCCTCCTCGGAGAGGTTGGTGCCGAGTTTGTGCTTGATGCGGAATTCCTTCATGGTCTTTTCCACGGCCTCGGCGTTGCACAGCGTGATCTGGGAATGCGTGGCGAGCTCGGACTTCAGGTATTCGATCAGGAGCGAGGCCGTGCGGTTGTCCTGCTGGTCGGAGGACGCGGGGCGGGAGAGGTCGTCGAAGACGAGGACGGAATAGGGCTTTCCGGCGAATGCCGTGAGGGAGACGAGCATGGCGGCGGCGAAGATCGCAATATGTTTGAACATGGCAGGATTCCTTTCAGTCCGGCTTGTTTGCGGCAGCCGGAGACTAATATTTTGGATACCGTAATCATAATAATCTATCACGCAAAAACGCAACTTTCAAGCCGTCCCGCGTTTTTTTCCGCGCTTTTTTCGGCCTTTCCCGTGTTTTTTTCCGTTTTCCGTTTGGAATCGCTTTCTTTTTGTGCTATAGTTTTACATCCGTTCCACACAGAATCATCCAAACTCCCGAGGATTCCGCCATGTTCAAACAGCATGTCGCCTTTACGTCCGAAGTCCGCACCGCCATGCGCGGCGGCGACGGTTCCGTTTCCATCGAACACATCTGGAAGCCAGGCGTCGAAATGGGCTCCCCGACCCGCATGTTCTCCCGTCTGATCCTCCAGCCCGGCTGCTCCATCGGCTGGCATGTTCACGAAAACGAGGAGGAGGTTTTCTACATCCTCGCGGGGCAGGCCCGGATCGACGACAACGGCACGGAGGTCATCGCGTCCGTCGGAGACTCCGTCATCACGCGCTCCGGCGAGGGGCATTCCGTCGCCTGTGAAGGCACCGACGCGCTCGAAATCCTGGCCTGTATCGTCCGCTATGTCAACGAATGAGCCATCCGGCGTGACGAACGTCGCAATCATCGGCTTCGGTCTCCTCGGAGCCTCCTTCGGGCTCGCCCTCGACGGTGTGCCCGGCATCCGGCGTCTCTGCTGCACGCGCAATCCCGCCGCACGCGAATGGGCCCTTTCCGCGCACGCGGCCGACTTCGCTTCGGACGATCCCGCCGAAGTCATCCCGCGGGCCGACGTCACGTTCCTGGCGCTCCCGCTCCCCGTCATCGTCCGGTACCTTACGGACTATGCGCACCTCTGGCGACCCGGTTCCGTCGTGACGGACATGGGCAGCGTGAAGGGCGCGATCCTGGACGTCGCGGAACGCACCGTGGTTCCGCGCGGCGTCGTGTTCGTCGGCGGCCACCCGATGGCCGGCACCGAATACTCGGGACATGTTCATGCGTTCCCCACGATGTTCCGCGGCGCCGACGTCTTCCTGTGTCCCGCCTCGAACGCTTCGGAAGAACATGTCGATACCGTTGCCGGGTTCTGGCGCGCGGTGAAGACGAACGTGATCCGCATCGACCCGAAGGAGCATGACGACCTCGTGGCACACACCAGCCATGTGCAGCACATCGTGGCATCCGCGCTTGCGCTCACCATCCTCGGCAGCGAGGATCCGCGTGAAAAGATGCTCCGCGACGCCGGCTGCGCAGGCGGTTTCCGCGACACCAGCCGCATCGCGTCCAGCAACCCGGTCATGTGGCGCGAGATCATCGAGTTCAACACCCCGGCGATCCTGAACGCGCTCGACAATTTCCAGAAGAAGCTCGACGCCCTGCGAGCCGAGATCGCGTCCGGCGACTACGACGCCTTCCAGCGGGAGTTCGCCCGTGGGAAGGAACTCCGCGACGCGTGGCTCGTGAAGCACATGCGGAACAAATGACCGTTTCCCCGCGTGCAGCGCTGTGATGCGCGGCCGCCCGTCGGAGCCTGTTCCGCGGGATGCCCCCTGCGTGTCTCTCCGCCGTCCTGTGGAAAAACGCCGCCGCGTCCGGAACCGGCAGGGGCGGGCCATGATGGCCGCTTTTGCGACGCCCGGCTCATGTGCATGAAGTCAAGCCGGACGGATTGAGACCGCTTTGCCCGGTGACAGGCCTCCGAACCGCTTTGCCCGGTGACAGGCCTCCGAACCGCTTTGCCCGATCGGGGGCGGGGAGCTCCGTTTTTTCGAAAAAAATCGGGATGCTGCTTGACTTTTTCCGAGAACGATGTATAGTATACATACTTTTTTCTTCGTGGTCGCTTAGTTCAGTTGGTTAGAACGCATCCTTCACACGGATGAGGTCGAGAGTTCGAGTCTCCCAGCGACCACCATTCTTGTTTCTCCCAGGCGTCATTCGACTTCACGATGACGCCTTTTTATTTCTCGCTATATCCCGTT
This sequence comes from Lentisphaeria bacterium, assembly GCA_017963105.1. Lineage (GTDB taxonomy): Bacteria > Verrucomicrobiota > Lentisphaeria > Victivallales > UBA1829 > UBA1732. Next base: position 2,445 of record JAGCTY010000170.1, on the reverse strand, counting down.
CAATCCGAGAGTTTTGTAAAGTCTATTTTCCTCCGGGGCTCTCCACGGAGAAACGATTTTCGCGTCTCCGGCATGCCTTTCGGGGCCAAAGTCCGCCAAAATTCTCCGTTTCGTAAAGTCGCGACTTCACGGCATTTTTGAACTCAAAATGGAGAACCGCGCTGATTCTCGCAAAGCAACCAAGAATAAAAAAACAGAGCGTATTCACGTTTCCCATTTTTTGCCGGATCAAAAATGGACTTGACCTCAAATTCACCGTAAAGGAGTGCGCTGATTTTGATAAAAGCTGGCGTTGAATACCTCGAAACCACGGTCGCATGTCTGCATTTTTCCGCGATGGCGACATCAGGAATGGCCCGAAAACGGAATCCTGCAATCTTCCCGAATCGGCAAAACGGACGTTGAAAAACGGAGAATCGCTTTTCCCAGCTTTTATGCTGAGATTCTGGCCTCAAAGGGAAGCGGGAAAAGTTTTTCAAAGATTTTTGTCATAAAACCGTTTGCAGACCTAAAACCTCGCTCTCCAGCTATGAATAATCTCAGCTGCGTTCGGCAATGAGCGAATCGATATCGTCAAAAGCGTTTTGAAGCCGTTCTCTGTGATAGATTTCATACATATCGTAGATGAAATCCGTCAAGTTCAACTTGTCCCAAAGCACCAGTATTTTGTCCGCACTTGTGTTTTTATAGGCGGCATAGCGCTCGATCAAGTAAATGAAAAACTCGCTGGGTTTGCTCATTCGTCAGCCCCCCGAATATACTGGGAGCGCCTGGGGTCTCCTGTTATCTTTTCCGATTCCCACATGTCAAATACGATAGCCGGACTCATTTTGTAGATTTCAAGCTCCGGATTGATGAGCATCCGATATGTTTCCGACTCTAGAAATGCCCGGATAGCACTGCGTTCGTCAAGCCCGTATTTTCCCGAAATCATCCGGGATACATGCCGATCATAGAAATCAATCATTCTGGCATCGGGAATCACGGCAACACCTCGCTTTCTTTGAATATCAGCAAGGAGAGCGCTTTGGGGGTAAGAAAAGCATACTGATCCGTCATTTTCTGCGGAAGAAGCCTTTCTATGGCCTCGGCCTTCGTATATCTTCCATCAGCATAATCATCAATTACGGGAAGCGTTGTGTCGTTTGCGACCGGACCGACAACCAAATCATAGACGGGAACCGGGAGCTCTTTACGGTTGGCGACCACAAAATCAAGCCAGTCTCCAGAAGGAGAATCAAATTTCAGGATTCTGATATCGGCAAGATTCATATCATCGAAGAAATAACTACTGACCGTTGGCTCTCCGATTCTGCGACGCTTTGTTACAACACGTGCCCACTTTTCAGCTTGTTCCCGGCTGGATGTCGTGTAGAAACCGGCACCAAAATCCAAGGCACACAGACGTTCCAGTATGCGCGGTTCCTTGACTTGAATGTTGCTTCCGTGGAAGAGAATCATCGTGCGTATAACCTCCTACTCAATACTATAGCAGGAAATAAGCAGATTTCAAGTGACAATTGCTTTTTTGTGAAGAACCCCAACAACAAAAAAGCCGCAACGGTCAAACCGTCACGGCATAAGAATTACCCCTCGCCCCACGACATCGCCTCACCTCCGATCCATCGCTTCTCCTGCTCGCTCCACAGATCAGGGAAAGCCGTCTTGAGGTTCGTCAAGTTAAGCGTCCGGGGGATGTTTCCGGTCACGATGCGATGCACGATAGCCGGGGACAGGAGCCGAAGCCGCATGATGCTGGCGACGACGCCTTTGTCCTGCCCGATGGCCTTCGCCAGTTCGGTAATGTTTTTGAACTTCCCCTCGTCGATGTACTTCTGCCAGCGGAACGCCCGCGCCAGGGCGAGCGCGAGCGGTTCCGTGCCGTCTATGACTGTGCCCGGTGTAAGCATTTTGCGTCTGGCCGAAATCGTGCGGAACGTGACTGGGATGATGACCTGCAGGTTTCCGTTCTCAAGGATTTTGCGGAGCATTGTATGCCTCCTGAATTGATTTGATGCTGTCGGTTCGGAATTCAATCGTGACGTCGTCCTCGTTGACGACCACACTTTCGAGCATGATCTGCATGAGCCTCTTTTTCTCCAACGTCGTAAGCTCATCCCAGAAACCTTCCTCGAACGTGTTCAGGACGTCTTTCGGGCGTACCCCGGACAGCCTCGATACTGCGGCGACGACCTCCGGTGCTTTGATTATGGGCATCAGGTGTTCGCATACCAGTCCCTCAATGTCTCCTGCACGAATCTCCTTGATCGGGCAGATCGACACATCGCGTTGCTTGTCCTTCGTACACTGGTAGTAGTGGTACACGCGGCCCCAGCGTTTGGAACTGGCTCCGATCATTGCGCCGTTGCAGTGGCCGCATCGGATAAGCCCGCTCAATGCCGCCTTGGATGCGCTCTGCTTTCGCATGTCCACTCTGGGGGAGTT
>JAGCTY010000169.1 GCA_017963105.1 Lentisphaeria bacterium | reverse complement strand
GGTCGACGTGACCGATGGTGCCGACGTTGACGTGCGGTTTGGTTCTTGCAAACGTTTCCTTTGCCATTTTCTGATCTCCTTAGGAGTTTTTCGGCGGGCTGCGCCGAAGTGCTTGTTTATGTTTAAAGGTGTTGTATGATTCGGGGAAAGGTGGAGCCTACGCCCGGAATCGAACCGGGGACCTCATCCTTACCAAGGATGCGCTCTACCAGCTGAGCTACGTAGGCATCACGGAATTACACCCGAAACTGAAGCGAACCGCCCTGTTTCAAAGCGTAATGAGACATTAATATACCACGGATTTCGGGAAATGCAAGCACTTTTTCGTGTTTTTTCGAAGTTTTTTCGCATTTTCTGATGGTTGCGGTCAAACAATCGGAGGAAGCCATGATGAAACGGTCTTTCGTTCTTCACCTCGATCCGAGTTCGTTTCCGTTCGAGTTCCCGCGTTTGTCCGGAGCGGAACACTTCGGACACCCAGAGGCAGATACGCTCAGCCGCGCCTCTCCGGCAAACGCGAGAATTCGAAAAAGAAAATCCCGGGTCCGGTGAGGGGCCCGGGACAAAAGCACGAAATTGAACTCAGTTCAATTATTTGTACTTGATCGCGGTGCCGGTCAGTTTGACCTTGATCGTGTTGATGCCGCAGATGCAGTTCATGTCGTAGTCGACGCGGACGTCGATCAGATCATCGGCGGTGAGGCCTTCGAGGGCTTTGTCCTTGAGGGTCTTGAAGGAGGCATCGCCCATGTTGACGCAGGTGAAGAAGCTGGTCAGGGTGGCTTCAGCGGTGACGCCGTGCTTGACGACAGTGTAGCTGCTCTGGACGTCGCCGATCATGCTGTTGACGGAGACGGTGGAGAAGAAGTTCGGGCCCATGCCGATGAGGGCGGGCATGCCGTTGTTGGTGGTGACGCCAGCGCAGCTGGTGACGATGGCGGCGGCGACGATGGCGCCAAGACCAAGAATCATCTTTTTCATTTGAGAAAAGACCTTTCTTTGTGAGGTTTGGAATAAAGGTTCACCTGGACCCGGGTGGCCCAGGCTTTTTGTATGGACGGAAATAATATAACGCTCATTCGTAACGATGTCAAACACTTTTCAAGAAAAAAAAGGAAAAAAATGAAGGAAATGTTCAGGTTTTAAATCATCTTACCTCAAAAGATGTTTAGAAATTTCTTTCCCAAAAGATGAATCGCACTGTTTTTGCGGCGTTCGAGGCCGGTTCCGGATCCACGATGACTGCTGCCGAAGAACGAACCGCGGGCTGAATCTCCGTGACGGACGCGGAACGGATGCCGCCGAAGAACGAACCGCGGGTTGAATCTCCGTGACGGACACGGAACGGATGCCGCCGGATCGTTTTCATGTCTGCGGAACGAAACTGCGCCGTTTTCGACGGACTTGACCGCAATCCGCCTTGACTTTTGCGCTCCGGCGGCCTATATTATCCGGGTCAGATACGCGGATGCGCAACGGAAGCGAACGTCCGCGTCCACTCCCCCGGAACCGATACAGCCCATGAACTCGCCCGAAGCTCAGATCATAGAAAGTTATTTAATGGAACGCGCCCGCATGTTTTCGCGCAACCCCGCGCATGCGGCCTCGCGGGCGTTCTACGAGCTTTGGGAAAAACTCTGCTGCCCCCAGCCATTCCCCGTCTCGAAAAGCACGCTGGTCCTGAACGGGACCCTGCTCAGGTTTCCGCGGCACCGCGGCACGGACGCCGAGGGCGTTTACTGCTGGGACGAAGAGGAAGGCTGTCCGCGGCTTCGCGTCCGTACGGCGGACTGGGAGAAAAGCTACCTGATCCGCATGAAACGCGACGGCACGGCCGACTGGGATGAACAGGAAACGGTCACGCTGACGAGCGACGGCGCGGCGGAAATGATCGACGCGATGCGGGAAATCGCGAGGATGATGAAGGAAGACGGGAAAGCCGTATCCGATTCCAAGCTCAAATTGAAGGAGATTCACGAGTACGCGGAACGCATCGCGGGCGATTTCCCGGAAAGCGCGGTGAAGGCCATCAGATCGCTCGGAGCCCAGCAGGTGCACGAGCTGATCGAAAGCGCTCTGGCCGACCTGGCGGGCGACGAACTCGACGACCAGCTGGTCCTGCCGCTGGACGGGACATACGCCCGCGAACACGACTGCGGCGAAACGTATTTGAAAAACCGGCGGGACGTGGTCGGCTCGGAGACGGTCTGGCGCGTAAAACAGCGTCTGGAGCTGATCGAACGCTCGGCACGGCTTCAGGCCGAACTCGAACGCGATTTCTCGCTGAGCCTGGCCGATGCCGGACTCCTGCGGTCGCACGAACGCGAACTGGTCGTGGAGATCCAGGCGAAGCCCGACGCCCCGGTCCGGCAGGACGACGTGCTCTCCGTGGTCCGGGCCGACGACGGCGAGCGGATCGGATTCCTGCACGTGGACTTGGCCGACGGCGACATGATCGCGGGGCGTCTCAGGCCGGACCGGAAGCTGGATTTCGAACAGGAAAAGGCACATCTTGCCGCGCGGATGCCGAAAAGTCCGCTGGAACAATATGCGAACAGCATCCGCGAGCTCAAGCTCGAACTGGAAAACGGTTCGTCCGGTTCGTTCGGCGCGGCGGCCGCCCTGCTCGGACTGTCCGCCACGACTTTCGCGGCGCCGCCCTGTCCTCCGCCCGCGCCGGGAAGCAAACTGAACGCGCCGCAGCGGGCCGCGCTGGAGGCTGCCTGCTCGGGCGCGAACAAGGTCGTGCTGATCCAGGGACCGCCGGGCACAGGAAAGACGTATCTGCTGGAACAGATCGTGAGGCGGATGCACCAGCACGGCCTCCGAATCCTCGTTGGCGCGCCGTCGCACGCGGCGGTCGACAACCTCTGCCGCCGCATCATGGACCTGCCGTTCCTGCGGTGCGCCCGGAACCGCGACAACGTGGATCCCGCGCTGATGGAGGGGCACTGGGTCGGCACGCCGGGCAACTACCGGAAGATCCGGTCGCGCTGCGGCGAAAAGGCCGCCGGAATCATCTTCGCGGGGACGTTGCCCGGCCTGCTGCGGGATTACACGGTCGAAAACTTCCAGAAGACCGGGACCGAGTTCGACGTGATCCTGATCGACGAGGCGGGCATGGCCGCGCCGGACGAGGCGCTCCTCGCCGCGCGCCTGGCGAACCGGATCGTGCTGCTGGGCGACCACAGGCAGCTGCCGCCCTTCCCGCGGCACAGGAGCGTGCTGGAGGAGATTCTGAAGGACAATCCTTCGGACGACAGCGAGGCGGCCACGCTCGCGACGAAAAGCATCATGGAATGGCTTGTCAGCTACCGCGAATTCCCGGTGTATGTGCTGAACCTCTCCTACCGCTGCCGCAACCCGCGCCTCCTGCGCTTCGCCTCCACGATGTTCTACAACGCCGAGCTCCTGCCGAACCCGGACGCCGACTACTACAGGCTGCCGCCCGCCGAACGCGAACTGCAGTTCCCGAAATCCACGCTCCGGTTCATCTCGACCTCGCGTCTGCCGCTCAAAAAACGGGCGGAGAAGTTTGTCTACGAGAACGGCCGGCCCGGCATCTGGAATCCGGGCGAGGTCCGGCTCGCCGCCGAGGCGTTCCGTTCGATGCTGGACCGCTACGCGCTGGAGGACATCACGGTCATCAGCCCGTACCGGCGCCAGATCGTACTGCTGCGGAAGACGTTTTCGGACATCTTCGCCAGCCGGTTCGCGACGGACCGCTGGAACCATTTCCTCCTGAAAAACATCGCGACCGTGGACAGTTTCCAGGGCGGCGAAAGCGAGGCGGTGATCATCTCCTACGTCCGGAGCAGCGAACGGCACGGAATCGGGTTCACGGACAACGCCAACCGCATCAACGTGGCGTACACGCGCTGCCGCAGCGAACTCGTGATCATCGGCGACCTGGAATGCCTCAAGAACCGCGGGAAGAACCAGCTTTTCGCCAAACTCGAACGCGCCGTGGAGCGCGACGGCGAGATCGTGTTCCCGGAGACCACGCCGCCCCTGCTCTGACATATCGGAAGCGCGGACGGAGGATCCATCGTTCTTTTTTGCCGAAAAAACGACGGGCGGGGTTGCAAAAAAACATACGCGGGATATAGTAATCTTTCAGGATTAAGCATTACCGTCGAACAGAAAGGATTCCGCCCCCCATGCCCGCAAAACCGGAACGTCTCTTCCCCGCCTCCGTCCGAACCGTCGGCCTGACCTCGCCCGCGAGCCTGCCAGACGCCGCCCGGATCGCCGAAGCGCGGCGTTACCTGGAGGATGTCTGCGGGGTGAAGACAGTGCTTGCGCGGGGAGCGCTCAAACGCGGCCCGATGAAATACTGCTGCGGCACGCCGGAGTCGCGCCTGGCGGATTTCCACGCGCTGCTGAACGATCCCCGTGTCGACCTCATCCTGTGCACGCGGGGCGGCTTCGGCAGCGCGCACATCCTGCCGGAGCTCGATTTCGATCTGCTCCGCGAATGCAGCCTGCCGGTCTTCGGCTACAGCGACATCTCCGCGCTTCATCTGGCCATGCTCGCGAAACACGCCGGAATCCCGATCTGCGCGCCGATGGCGGACGGTCTCCCCGACGCAATGAAACGCCCCGAAGCCAAGGAATCGTTCCGCACCGTCCTGCGGAAACGCAATTCGCCGCGCAGGATCCGGCTCGTTCCGGTCGAGGGAAGCGCCGCCGAGGCCGGGATAACGGGGCCGCTCGTGCTGTCCAACCTCACGGTCATGACCACGCTCTGCGGGACGCCGTGGATGCCGGACCTGGACGGATGCATCCTCGCGCTGGAGGACGTCCACGAGGAGGCGCGCGTGCTGGACCGCCATCTGACGCACCTGATCCAGGCGGGGATCATTGCACAAGCGCGGGCGGTCGTCTTCGGATATTTCACCAAGTGCGGGCCGAAGCCGCAGATTCGTCGTCTGCTGCGCGATTTCGCCGCGCGCACCGGGAAACCGGTGTTCCGGGGGCTGCCCTTCGGCCACGAACACCCGAAGTGCGCGTACCGTCTCGGCGAACCCGCCGAAATCATTCCCGTCAACTACGCAAAGGCATAAGCAACCACGCAAAGGCATAAGCAACCATGAACATTTTCATTCTTTCGGCATTCACGAATACGAGGATATTCCTCCTGACCACGCTCGTCGTGGTTTTCTCCATCTGTCTGCACGAGTTTTTCCACGCCTGGACCGCACTCCAGTTCGGCGACACGACCGCGGCCAGCCGCGGCCACCTGACCCTGAACCCGATGAAGCAGATGGGACCGATGTCCATCGTCATATTCCTGGTTTTGGGGTTCGCCTGGGGCGCCGTCCCGGTCAATCCTTCGGTTCTGCGGGCTCGGAGCCGCCATGCGCCGGTGATCGTATCGCTGGTGGGCCCGGCGACGAACTTCGGGCTCTTCCTGATCGGTTTTTTCACGTTCGGTTTCCTTCAGACGCGCATCTGGAACATGATCGAAAACAAAGCGGTTGGAACAACGATCCTGGAGCTTTTTCTCCTGCTCGGCGCATACAACTGCTTCCTGTGCATCTTCAACCTGCTGCCGGTCCCGGGCCTCGACGGCTGGAACGCGCTGACGGAATACTTCCCGCGCCTGAAAGACCCGAAATCCGAGTTCGCAAAAGGAATCACGATCTTCCTGATCCTTTTTCTGTTTCTCACGGCCGGCAGACTTTTCGGGCTTGCGTTCCAACTGATGGAGCTGGCCCCGGACCTGTTCAGCGCGGGCTGACACCCGGAATTGCGCCCCCGTATTGCGCTTTCCTGCCCGCACACGGACGCGGAGACGCCGAATCAAGCGGGCATCGCAAAATCCCGGAAAAACCCCGGAAACGCACTTGAAAAAAAAACGCGGGATGCTATATTTACTGGATTGCCGAACGAATACGCCGCATGTTTATCAGGAAGGGGTCCGTGATGAATCAGAAAACCAGAACAGCATTGTACTCCCTGGCCATCTGCGCCTGCATCATATTCGCTGCCATCGCCGTGATCCTCACGATCAACGCGCACAACCAGAAAGCCCGGCCCCAGGAGGTCGTGATCGAGGAGCCTCAGGAAGAGGAACAGCCGAGGCAGGACCGCCCGCGCCGTCGTCAGAGACGCGGAGGCGGAGGAGGCGGAGGAGGGTTCCGCGACGGCAGACGCGGCGACGTGTCGCGCCTGCTGCCGAACAACGACGATTTCGAGCATATGCCGACCCCGGAGGAATTCGAGAGGGAACTTGTCCGCGGGCTTGAGGAATACCGCTCCCTTTCGCCGGAGGAGCGCGACCGCCTGGACGACCAGATGCACCAGACGACGCTGTTCGTATGGAACGGCATCGAGCTGATGCGGGAAAACATCCATGACATCCCGCTGGACGAACTCGACCGCATCCGCGAAGACTTCGACCGGTTCGCCGATATGGCGGAACAGACGTTCTTCAGCGGCATCGTGGAACAGTATCTCACGCCGGAAGAGGACGCCACGATCGGGGAATTCGTCCGCACCATGCATGACGCGCAAAACGAATTCCTCGACCTGATCCACAGCACATAAGGAGGCAGATACTCCACCGCGGTCGTGCCGGGCTGGGCTCCGGCACTTTTTTTATGCCGCGTCAGGCTTTTTTCAGGTACTTTCGCACGCGGATCATCACGCGGCGTTTCCACAGCTCCTTCTTCGTCCGTCCGATCAGGAACTGCCAGGCGGTAAGCACGTAGATGACCGCATAGACGGTCCCGCAAATGGCGCAAAGCAGGAATTCGTGGACGTGACCGAGCAGAAGCCTTTTGCAAAGGTACAGCACGGCGACCGCCGGCACGGCGGCCAACAGGGACGGGACGTAGATGCAGAACAGTTCACGAACCGCCCTGCCGTGAATCAGTTTCAGCATGATCGGGAAACGGACGACGGCGAAGAGGACGAAACTCGCCCCCAGGGAAATGAGCTCGATGCAGACGAGGCCTTTTCCGGCGCGGAGGAACAGAATGTTCAGCACAACCACTGTAACGGCCTCGGCCATCGAGGTCCAGGCGAGCAGATGATGCCTTTCGCACATCAGCAGGACGGACGACGGGATCTGGGTCATGACAAGCCAGGAGGCCGCGCCGAGCAGGGAAAGCAGGCTCAGGTCATGGATCAGCGGAGTCACACTCTTCTTGAACAATGCGAAAATGGCTTCGTCGCGGAGCATGATGGCTGGAATGATGAAGAGGCAGCACATGAACATGTTCCACTGCATGGATTTCACGATGAATTCACGAAGCATCCGGAAACGCCCGCGATGGAACAGCTGCGCCGTCACGGGGCGGACATTGGCATTGTACTGGCTGATCGCCTGGTTGCACAGGTCGGACAGGCGGTTGGACAGATTGAAGATGCCCACGGAATCCAGTCCGCAATACTTGCTGATGATCGGATTGCGCGTCTGGGTGCGGAGGAGCTTCGCCATCGACACGAAATACGTGCCGCTCGAGAACCCGAACACCTCGCGGAACACCTGCCGGTCGAACAGGAAAAAACGCAGCCGGAATCCGGGTATGAAGCGGGAAACGCAAAATCCCGTGAAACTGCGTTCCACGGCCATCAGCACCAGGACGAACACGATGATCCCGAAAAGGTCGCCGCCAAGCTTCAGGATGACCAGGAAGCCGATCAGCTCGCTGATGCGGAACACGGTGTCGATGTAGTTCTTGAAATAGATCTTATGAAGCCCCACCATGATCTCGGAAAACAGGCACAAAGGGAAAATGACGGCCGATCCGAGGGAAAACGTGAAGAAACACTTTCGGCAGTAAGCCAGCTGTTCCGGATCGTGGACATTGAACAGCTTTTCCAGGTAGAATGAGGCGATGAACACGCCGAGGATGATCAGGAGCACCATCATGGAATGAAACGTGAAAATCATCGAAATGATGGAGTTGTAATGCCGGATGTCACGTTTGAACAGTTCCTGCGACGTGTATTTCTGTCCGGCGATCCCGGCCCCGAAATCCATCAGCAGCGCATACCCGAAAAAAGTCCAGAGCAGCGTCCACAGGCCGTAGCCGCTGTCCCCGAGGTAATTGACCAGCCACCGCGTCACCAGCAGCCCCTGGAAAGTCCGCACCAGTATCACAAGATAGTTCGTGACGGTGTTCTTGGCAACGGATACCTGCATGGACGGGGATACCTTTCAGATATTCAGGACGACATGTTTTCCGGGGAAAAGTGATTCGGGTCATATAATATATCCGTGGTTCCGCCCAAAATCAAGAGTGGTTTTTACAGATTGGGGACGGATGCTTTTTTCTCCGGCGGCAGCGGGCGAACGGAACCCGGAAACACAGAGACATGTCCGTCCGGAGGCGGCCGCCTGGCATGTTGTCTTCTCTTCCTTGCAATCTTTCCCGACATGGAGTATATTATAGGAATTGTCTCTTTTTTCGGAACTCCATGAACCAGGAGAAGAAACCATGATCCGCTTATTCAATACGCTCGGCCGCGAGCTGATAGATTTCACCCCGATCCGCGAGGGATACGCCGGGATGTACACCTGCGGCCCCACTGTCTATAATTACGCCCACATCGGCAATTTCCGCGCCTACCTCTTCGAAGACCTCCTCCGACGCACGCTCGAATACCACGGCTTCAAGGTCACGCAGGTCATGAACCTGACCGACGTCGACGACAAGACAATCCGCGATTCGCGCGCCGCCGGGATCCCGCTCCGGAACTTCACGCGCAAGTACAAGGACGCCTTCTTCGAAGACCTCCGCACGCTGCGCGTCGAGCCCGCCGAACACTATCCGGAAGCCACGGCGCACATCCCGGAAATGCTCAATATGATTCAGCAGCTGATGGACAAGGGTTACGCCTACCAGGCCGATGACGGCTCCATCTATTTCTCCATCGAGAAATGCGAGAAATACGGACAGCTCGTCAAGCTCGACTTCGAAAATCAGCGCAAAAGCGAACGCGTCCGCAACGACGAATACGCCAAGGACTCTGTGTCCGACTTCGCCCTCTGGAAAGCCTGGGACGAAAAGGACGGCGACGTCAAATGGGACAGCCCATGGGGCCCCGGCCGCCCCGGCTGGCACCTCGAATGCTCCGCCATGAGCCGCAAGTATCTCGGCCTCACGTTCGACATCCACACCGGCGGCGTCGACAACATGTTCCCGCACCATGAGGACGAGATCGCGCAGAGCGAATCCGCCAACGGGTGCAAGTTCGTCAATTACTGGCTGCACTGCGAACACCTCATGGTCAAGGGTGAGAAGATGGCGAAGTCGAAGAAGAACTTCTATACGCTGCGCGACCTCACGGCGAAAGGCTGGTCCGGCGCGGAGATCCGCTATCTCCTGATCGGCACGCATTACCGTTCCAAGCTCAACTTCGACCCGGACGCCCTCGGGCAGGCCCGGACCGCGCTGAACAAATTCCACGCGGTCTTCGCACGACTGAACGCCGCCCCTGCCGGGGACGCGCTCCTGGACGAGGCGAAGGCCAAAGCGCAGGAGGCGCGCAAGATGTTCGCCGACGGACTCGCCGACGACCTGAACATCGCGGAAGCGCTCGCCAGCGTCCATAAGTTCACGAACGAAGTCAGGAAACTGCTCGCGGAGGGCGCGGGCCGTGACGCCGCCGCCGTCATCCTCGACCAGTACCGCGATTTCGACCGCGTGCTGGCATTCCTCGACGTCGACGCCGCACTGAAGGAAGCCGACGCCCCGAAACAGGATGTCCCGGCGGAGATCCTGGAGCTCGCGCAGAAACGCGCAGAGGCGAAGAAGGCGAAGGATTTCGCCGCCGCCGACGCGATCCGCGCGCAGATCAACGCCGCGGGCTGGGCCGTAAAGGACACGCCAGCCGGACCGGAATTCTCCAAATTATGACCCCGGACCGCGCCGCACAGCTTCAGGCGATCGCCGCGACGCTCGCGCCGGAACTTGATCCGGCACGGGATTATCCCGCGCTCGCAGCGCAGGCACGGCACTGGTGCGAAACGCGTCCGTTGGAAGGTCTCCGCGTCCTCTGCGGCACGCCGCTTTTCCTGAACACGCTGGCGCAATATGCCGCGCTGCTCGAAGGCGGCGCCGACCTCACGGTCGTGTATTCCGACGAACTCGGCTATGACCCGGCGATCCCGGATTTCCTCGCCGGGATCGGCCTTAAACTCTGTCATGGCGCGGAGGAAGCCGCCGCGGCCGGACCGTTCGACGCTGTCCTGGACTGCAGCGCTTTGAACAGACAGGTCCAGTCCCGGTTCGGCTACTGCGAACTCACTCGTTCCGGCGTCCACGTCTACGGTGCCGATCCGCCGGACAAGCCCGTTTTCGCGGCGGACTCCGGGCGCATCAAATCCATCGAAACCGTGCTCGGCACCGGCGACGGCTGCCTGCGCGGACTCCGCCATATCGGCGTCGACCCCGCCGGAAAGACCGCCCTGCTCTTCGGGCACGGACGCGTCGGACGCGGCATCGAATACGCCCTGACGCAAGCGGGTGCCACCGTCCGCATCGTCGACCCGGCGCAGGGACGCGTTTTCACGCCTGCATTGCTGAACGGCACAGACATCGTGATCGCGGCCACGGGCGTCCGCAGCGCGCTTGCGGCATACGCCCGGCTCCTGCTCGACAGCGGCGCGCTGCTGGTCAACATGGGCGCAGACGACGAGTTCGGCCCCGGCATCCCGCCGGACCGCGCCGTCAACCGCAAGCGCCCGGTCAACTTCATGCTCCCCGAGCCCACCGCCACGCGCTACATCGACCCGACCCTGGCGCTCCACAACGCCGGCATCCTTGAGCTCATGCAAAGCTCCGGCGCTTCCGGCATCCTCACGCCGTCCGCTCCGCTCGAAGACTCCATCCTTGCCGACGTCCGTGCCGCGGGCGTCATCAACGACGAAATCGACGCCCTCGGGCTCTGAACGCACGAACCAGCATATTCCGCCCCGAACCATCATCCTACAACCACGCAGCAGGTCACAGATCATGTCAAGCATCCTCCTCCGCAATGTCGTCCTGAACGGTTCCACGGTCAACGTCCGCATCGAAGGAAACCGGTTCCAAAGCATCTCCCAGGCCGTCCCCGCCGAACCCGCCGACGAATCGCTCGACGCCCACGGCACGATGGCTATCCTCCCCGCGTTCTACAACGCCCACACCCACGCCGCCATGTCGCTCCTGCGCGGATACGCCGACGACCTCGACCTTTTCGACTGGCTCAGCAACCACATCTGGCCCGTCGAGGCGCGCCTCACCAACGAGGATGTCTACGCCGGTACCCGCCTCGCCATCCTCGAAATGATCAAGTCCGGCACCGTGTTCTTCAACGATATGTACTGGCGCGGTCGCCAGGTGGTCAAGGCCGCCGAGGACATGGGCATGCGCGCCTGCGTTGGCATGCTGCGCCAGACCATGGGCAATCCGGCGTTCCTCCCCATGCTGGACAACGACTGGCTGCTGGAGAACCGCGGGAACGTTTCTTCTCGCATTCAGATATCCGTCGCGCCCCACGCGATCTACACGACCACCGAGGAAATCCTGCGGGACGTGGCCGACACGGCGAAGAAGTACGGCCTCGTGATCCACACCCACCTCGCCGAAACGAAGAAGGAATTCGACGACTGCATGGCGCAGCACGGCATGAGCCCGACCGCCTACGTCGACAGCTGCGGCATCCTCACCGACAAGACCATCCTCGCGCATTCCGTGGCGCTCACCGACGAGGACATCGAGCTCCTCGCCGAACGCAAATCCGTGCTCGTCCACATGCCCGTCTCGAACATGAAGCTCGTCTCCGGCCATTTCCGCTACGACAGCGCCGCGCTCTTCGGCAAATGCCGCTGGGCGATCGGCACCGACGGCGCGTCCTCCAACAACTCCCTCTCCATGCTCGGCGAAATGAAGACCGCCGCGCTCCGCGGGAAGGACCTCACCGGCGACCCGAAGGCCATGAAGGCCGCGGACGTCTTCCGCGCCGCCACGCGCTCCGGGGCCGAGGCGTTCGGCATCGACGCGGGCGTGATCGAGGAGGGCCGCCTCGCCGACTGCATCCTCGTCGACCTGAACAACCACAACCTCGTGCCCGGGTTCAACCTGATCTCCGACATGGTGTACGCGGCGGACAGCTCCTGCATCGACACGGTCGTCTGCGACGGCCGCATCCTGATGCGCGGCGGGCATGTCGACGGCGAGGAGGAGATCATCGCCGAAGCGCGCGAAGCAGCGAAACGCCTGACCTCGAAGTAAGCCCCCGGCGGAATACAGTTTTCAACACAGCCGACAGAGCAGATGGGACCGCGAATCTCATCTGCTCTTTTTTATGTCCCTGTACATGCTGAACAGTCGGGCACAAGCGAAGTCGCCGAACAAAAGAAAAGATGGACGATTCCGGACTTTTTGTTGAATTAATCCTGATTTACATTTGTTTTTTCCTCCTTTCATGCTATAGTACAGCATGATTTCTAAATATTGATATAAAACACAGCGAAGGGGTTTCCACCATGGCAACTTATTATGTCTCATCGAGTGTAGCCGACATGACGCTCAATCAAGGCGACAGCATGTATATCACCAAAGGCGGCACGGCCACCAGAACCACAGTTCAATCCCAGGCTGAAATCAGGGTTTTATCGGGAGGCGATGCTCTCTACACCACATGTTCCGCATGGGGCAAGCTCATTGTGTCAAACGGGGGCTTTGTCAGGAACACCACGCTCACCAGAGCAGATATCTTTGTCTCTTCCGGAGGCATAGCGGGCCTTACTACCTTACTCTTCTTAGGATACGCAAATATCCTTTCCGGCGGTCTTATGAACAGCACCACGGTCAGTTCCGGAGGCAGGCTCACTGTCTCCTCCGGCGGCAAGGCCAGCAATACCGCTGTTTTCGATTCTGGAACACTGACAATCCTCCCGGGCGGGGTGGCGAACTCTACAACAGTCAATTCCGGAGCAAGCGTTTTTATCAGCAATGGAGCCTCGATAAACAGCACTACGGTCAATTCAGACGGTTGTCTGGAGGTTTCCGCCGGAGGCACGGCGAACTACACCGTCGCAAACAACAGTGCGGTAGTATATGCAGTCAATGCTACCCTGAACAACACCACGATCAACTCCGGAGGCACGGCTTATGTTCGAACCAGCGGCACTGCAAGCAATACAATAGTCAACGCAAATGGCTTTTTCAAGGTTTATTCCAGTGCTACAGCATCCTACACGACAACCTATGGGATATTCCAACTATCAGAACATGCCGGCGCGCTGCACACCACGGTCAGCGGGGGAAGTTTTTCCATCGGCAGCGGGTGCTCAGCGACAAGTACGACGATTGAGTCCGGCGCTCTTTTGGAAATTTTTTCCGGTACGGCCAATGTGAACATCATCAAATCGGGCGGTTCCGCTTTAAACAGCCGCGGGATCATGAACAGCACAACGGTCAAAGCGGGCGGCGTGCTGGATATCAGGAGCGGATCGGCATTGAACATCATGGAAGACGGCGGTTATGTCAAATACAACGCCAGTGTTTCCATGACATTCGTGTCCAACACTTTTT
Source organism: Lentisphaeria bacterium (assembly GCA_017963105.1). Lineage (GTDB taxonomy): Bacteria > Verrucomicrobiota > Lentisphaeria > Victivallales > UBA1829 > UBA1732. Next base: position 2,758 of record JAGCTY010000169.1, on the reverse strand, counting down.
CCGGAGTCAAGCTGGGAAACGCCCAATCCGCCTCCGTTCATTCCGTAACAACGGCGAACGGCACCACGGTCGGTTCCGGCGGTCTCCTTGAAGTCAGAGGCGGCCGGATGAACAATACCACGGTCAGTTCCGGCGGCAGCGTCGTCTTTATGGGCGGTGTGGCAGACGGAACGGTGCTGAGCAATGGCGCTTCGATAGACCTTTCCACAATCTACTATACCGCAAAGATGAGCAATACCACGATTTATTCCGGAATCAGCCTTGCGGCAATCGATTCTCAGGTTCAATTCGATGGTGTGACCATCAACAGAGGCGGCTCACTGTCCATCATCTCCGGCGGCACGGCGACCCGAATCAAGGAAAACGGCGGATACGTGAATTGGAATGGTACAGGGATGGTGACGTTTGTTTCCAATACTTTTTCCGGTGTCAAACTGGGAAATAAGGATTCCGCGACAGTTCATTCCGGCACGACCGCGAACGCTACTGTCATCAGCAACGGCGGCCAAATGGAGCTTTACTGGAGCGGCATCGCGAACAATACGGTCATCAGCTCCGGCGGCAAGCTTGAATTTCTGGGCGGCATTGCTTACGACACCGTACTGAGCAAGGGTGGAATTGTTACTTTTTATGATCTGGATTCGGGTGTAAGTCATGTCCGCACCACGATCTGTTCCGGGGCTTCGCTTGTGGTCCACGGACACGTCATTGTCGACAGCACCACTGTCAACTCCATGGGCAGCATGGCGGTCCTGAGCGGCGGCATCGCGAGCCGGACCATCCTGAGCGGCGGCAAACTGGAGGTGGACGAGGGCGGGAGCGCCGTCGGCGGCATCGTCGGATCGAACGGCGGGATGCACGTGTACTCGGGTGGCGTGGCCTCGAACATGTCCGTCGCGAGCCGCGGGCTGTTCTACGTCTCCGCCGGCGGCAGCGCGGACGGCATCGCGGTCAGCTCCGGCGGCACCCTCAGCATCAAGTCCGATGGCACTGCGGACAATACGACGCTCTCCGGCGGACTCCTGATACTCTCCGCCGGGCAGGCGAGATTCGCGGTCGTCGAGGCGGGCATGGTGAACGTGTCGAGCGGCGGCCGGGCGGAAGCACTCGCGGTCAGCTCCGGCGGCACGGTGCAGGTGTACCGGGGCGGCGTCGTGAACGGACTCGATTCCTATTCCGGCAGCCTGTACGTGAGCTCCGGCGGACGGGCGACCGGCCGGATGTATTTCCTGGGCGACTCGGTCGTCTCCTTCGACAGCGGCTCGACGCTCGACTTCGACATCTCGATCTTCACGCCGGGCGGCACGGCGGCATGCGTCAACAACCTGTCGTTCGTCACGGGCACGCCGGACTACACGCTCACGGTCGGAGCCGGGCAGGAAGAAGGCGCGTACAAGCTCGCAAACAACGCAGCGGGATTCAGCCGGACGGTCACAGTGAAGGATGCCGAAGGGACAAGCCTCGGCACGCTCACGGTCGGCCAGACGACCAGTATCGGCGGCGTGAACTACAAGCTCGAACTCGGTACGGACAGCATCCTGTCCGTCACGGTCGGCGCCGCCGCACCGGAACCCGAACCCGTCGTCGTCCCGCCATACCTCACCGGCGACTTCAACGGCGACCTCTTCGACACGCTCGCGGTGCAGAAGGACAGCAAAGTCACGATCTACCAGAACGGCGAACCGTGGGGCCTCGGCGTCACGCTGGAGGATGGCTGGAACGTCCTCGGCACTGGCGATTTCAACGGCGACCATCTGGACGACTTCCTGCGCGTCAATACCGAGGGATACGTGGTCGGCGAAATGTCCAACGGCAATGGCACATTCACGCCGCAGGTGCTCAACTTGAAGAATCCCGGCTGGCAGATTCTCGGCACAGGCGATTTCAACGGAAACGGTACGTCCGACGTGCTGATCGCGAACCCGACCGGCGCGTCGGAAACGGTCGGACTCCTCGGCTACTGGGAAAGCGGCGTGACATGGACACTCATCAACGGTTATTCGCCCGAATGGACGATGGTGTCCACCGGCGATTTCAACGGCGACGGCAAGTGCGACATGCTGTGGAAGAACAGCTTCGAGGGAGAAGGAGGCGGAACCTACAATGCGTATTGCACCTGGATCGTAGACGATCCGGTCGACTGGCGCATGGTCAGCGTGGCGAATCCCAACGAATGGAAATTCCTCTGCTCGGGCGACTTCGACGGCAACGGTTCGCACGACATCGCGATGATCAACAACGTCGGCGTGGTCGGCATCTGGGGCGTCACGGACGGCTACCTCAGCTCGTGGTCGATCCTCAGCGCCGTGACCAGTGAATGGCAGCTCGCCGGCGTGGCCGACTTCAACGCCGACGGCACGGACGACATTGCCTGGAGCAATACCGACACCGGATTGACCGGCTACTGGCAGATCAACAACAAGGAACTCACCACCTGGCAGAACATCGCCACGTTGTCTTGATTCAGCTTGCAAAACTCGGATGCGGGATTCCCAAGGCGCATCATTCACCTTCGGGAACTCGCATCCGATATTTTTTTATCGAATTTTCTGTCTCATACTTGTAAATTTCTAAAAGCGTGCTATATTTATAGCATTTGAATTTTCGGAAAACCCATTCCTAGCCTTAACAACAAACTCCAAGGAGAAAAAAAATGGCTGCTATCAAAGTCGGTATCAACGGATTCGGAAGAATTGGCCGCATGGTGTTCCGTGCCGCCGTCGAAAACTTCGCGAATGACATCGAAATCGTCGGCATC
>JAGCTY010000168.1 GCA_017963105.1 Lentisphaeria bacterium | reverse complement strand
TGCCGCCGCCGAAGCCGCCCATCGCGGGAGCGCCGCCGGGAGCAGCACCGCCGGGACCGCCAGCGGGTGCACCGCCGGCCGGGGCCTGTGCCGAAAGTGAAGTTGCGAGGAAGAGGGCTCCTGCAAGAACTGAGCAGGAGACGACTGCCGATTTGACATAACGATTCATAAGAACTCCATTATGTTTGAGGGTTGATAAAGAGGGAACGATGGATTGTTTTTCGGGAACACGACCGCTTTTCGAGCTGAAATGAACAGCGCGAACGCGGTTTTACCGTTAGTATAACACCCATCCGGAGAAAAGTCAAGGTTAATTCACGCAAAAATGTCGGCATTATTGATTATTCTCTAAAAAGAGCAGTGTTTAATGCGTTTTTTGGAATTTCGGATTATTTAGCAAAATCCAATATTCAGCCATCCGCACGATATGGCGGGCAAAAACATGATCCGGTTCTTTTCGGACTTTTTTCGTTCCCGCGCTTGCATCATGCACGCATGTGTGATATATTAGATGATAATATTCTCTCAACCACAACCAACGGAACGGAATCGCAATGGAAACACGGGTGGCGGTACTGGCGATCCTCGCGGAGAATTTCGACTCCGCGGAACAGATCAATGCGCTCCTGCATGATTTCGGACCGTACATCGTGGGCCGCATGGGCCTGCCCTACCGCGAAAGGAACGTAAACGTCATCAGCATCGTGATCGATGCGCCGCCGGACAAGATCAATGCCCTGGCCGGAAAACTCGGACGCATCGAAGGAGTTACGGCGAAGGCCGTCTACTCCAGCGTCATAACAACACACTGAGTCCGCGCCCGGCGAACAGCCGGAAACGGATTCATCCGATAAGATCAAGCATCTCCCCTGACGCCGAAATACTGATTGAGGCGGAAGACCGGGCATGCGGCATCAGACCGGACTGCGCAGACCGCATCATCGATACGATTCGCGCAAGCCATCCGATCGAGTATCCACGGCCGGATCCTTCACCAGGGGATCGCGGCTGTTTCTTTTTCCGGGGAGGACAAGTCCTCCACTGCAGAAGTGCTCTCAGCTTCGCTTGAGCACACTGCAGTAAAAACGGACGGAGAAACAGCGGCGGAAAACCACAGGTGAAAACCGCGTCATGAACGCAACGAAACGACAGAACGAGATCAGGATCGACCGCCTGAACGAGGAGAAACGCCTCTCCCATGAGGAGTGGACGGCGCTGCTTGCCACATGGGACGATTCCGACCGGGAATACGCCGCGGGGATCGCCCGCGAGCTCGCGACGGCGCGTTTCGGGCACAGCGTCTTCGTGCGCGGCATCGTGGAGTTTTCCAACGTATGCCGCAACGACTGCCTGTATTGCGGCATCCGCAAATCCAATCTGAACTTCGAGCGCTACCGCCTGACCGAGGCGGAGATCGTCGAGTCCTGTGACGCGGGGTATTTATACGGATTCCGCACGTTCGTGCTTCAGAGCGGCGAGGATGCGACCTGGTCGCCGGGACGCCTCGCGGAGCTGGTCCGCACGCTCAAAATGAAGCACCCGGACTGCGCCGTGACCTTGTCCGTCGGCGAGCTGGAACGGGCGGATTATCAGATGCTGTTCGACGCGGGCGCGGACCGCTATCTCCTGCGGCACGAGACCGCCGATCCGGCACACTATGCGAAGCTTCACACGCCGGGACAGAGCTGGGAACGCCGCATGCAGTGTCTGCGCGACCTGAAGGAGATCGGATTCCAGACCGGATGCGGCTTCATGGTCGGTTCGCCGTACCAGACGCCCGACACGCTCGCGAAGGACATGGAGTTCATCACGGAATTCCGCCCCGCCATGATCGGCATCGGCCCGTTCATCCCCCACTGCGACACGCCGTTCCGGGACGAGCCTGCGGGGAGCGTGGAGCTCACGCTTTTCCTGCTCAGCCTGTGCCGCATCCTCCTCCCGGACGTGCTGCTGCCCGCCACGACCGCGCTCGGAACGCTGGACCCGGTCGGACGCGAAAAAGGCATCCTCGCCGGAGCGAACGTCATCATGCCGAACCTGTCGCCGGAACAGGTCCGCGCCAAATACATGCTTTACAACAACAAAACCGCGGTCGACGTGGATTCGCACGTCACGAGGTCCGATCTGCAGGCGCGTCTGCAGCGGATCGGGTACTCGGTCAAGGTCACCCGCGGGGATTACGGAGAAACCTCATGCTGAAACTCGCATTCTACGGAAAAGGCGGCATCGGGAAATCCACGACCGTTTCGAACCTCGCCTCCGCGTTCGCCTCGAACGGACTCAAGGTCATGCAGATCGGCTGCGATCCGAAGGCGGATTCCACCGCGTCCCTGCACGGCGGCAAGCGCATCCGTTCCATCCTCGACCTCGTCCGCGAACGCAACAACGATTTCACGCTCGACGAAATGGTCCGCGAGGGCGACGGCGGCGTGATCTGCGTGGAGGCGGGCGGTCCGACGCCCGGGCTCGGCTGCGCAGGGCGCGGCATCATCACCGCGCTTGAGAAACTTCAGGAAAAAGGCGCGTACGACGTGTACAAGCCGGACGTGGTGCTGTACGATGTGCTGGGCGACGTGGTCTGCGGCGGATTCTCCATGCCGATGCGCAAAGGCTACGCCGACCGCGTGTTCATCCTCACCTCCGGCGAGACCATGTCCATCTACGCCGCCGCGAACATCGCGATGGCGGTAAAGAATTTCAGGGGGCGCGGCTATGCTTCGCTCGGCGGATTCGTGCTGAACCGCAGGAACGCACCGGACGAGGACGCGAAGGCCGCGAATCTGGCGGCGGATTTCGAATCGTCCGTGGTCGGCGCGCTCGACTGGAGCGAAACCGTCCAGCAGGCGGAACAGCTTGGGAAGACCGTTGTCCACGCGTTCCCGGGGAGCCCGATGGCCGCGCAGTACAGCGCGCTCGCGGATGCCGTGCTCGCCGCTGCCCGGAAAGGAGACGCGCCATGCTGAAACGGTTGAACGGCGAAGACGACATGACCGGGGCGGAAGTCGCGATCCGCGACGCCGAATTCCCCGTGCCGTTCGTCTCCGGCCTCGAATACAACGCGCCCGCCCGCGGCCCGTGGAACATCGTCCACACGGGCATGCTGATCCCCGAATCGCACCAGGTGTTCGCCTGTGCGCAGGGCTGTCTCCGCGGTGTGATCCTGACCGCAGCCGAAATGATCGCCATGGACCGCATGTCCTGGATCTCCGTGGACCAGAACGACCTGTTCGACGGCTCGCTGGAACGCAATATCGTGGACGGCACGGCGGAGATCATCCGCAAGCTGCCGAAGAAGCCGCGCGCGATCCTGCTCTTCATCAGCTGCGTGCATCTCTTCGCCGGATGCGATTTCGAGATCATGCTGAACGAACTCCGCGCGATGTTCCCGGATATCGACTTCATCGACTGCTACATGAACCCGACCATGCGGAAAAGCGGCCTCACGCCCGACCAGCTCATGCGCCGCCAGCTCTATGCGCCGTTCATGCCCTGCCCCGCCGACAAAAAGGCTGTGAACCTGATCGGAAACGACCGTCCGACCGACGAATCCAGCGAACTCGTCCAGCTCGTCAGGAAAGCCGGATGGGAACTCCGCGACATCACGCTGTGCAAGACTTATGACGAATACATGCGCATGGCGAAAAGCGCGTTGAACATCACGTATCTGCCGACTGCGAAAGCGTCCGGCGACGTGCTCGAAAAACGCCTCGGACGCAAGCACCTTTATCTTCCGCTCTCCTACGACTTTGACGAGATCGAACGCAATTTGAACGTCCTCGCCGAGGCGCTCGGAATCGCCTCGCCCGACTGGACTGAGGCGAAACGGAATGCCGTCCGCGCGCTCGAAGAAGCAAAAGTGGTCATCGGCGACACCCCGGTCGAGATCGACTACACCGCCACGCCGCGCCCGGTCGGGCTCGCCCTGCTCCTCGCCGAACACGGCTTCCGCGTGACGCGCGTCTACACCGATGCCATGATCGAGGAGGAACGCCCCGCGTTCGAGCGTCTCCGCGAACTCACGCCGGACCTCCTGCTGACCGCCACGGTCAACGTGAAGATGCGGTTCGCCGGCAAAGGCGTCCACGAATCCGGCGACGTGCTGGCGATCGGGCAGAAGGCCGCGTATTTCAGCGGCACGAAGCACTTCGTGAACATCGTTTCCGGCGGCGGCATGTACGGATTCGACGGCATCGCCCGCCTCGCGCGGCGCATGGTCGAAGCCGCCGCGCACGAACAGGACACCGAGGTCGTGATCCAGTACAAGGGCCTCGGATGCAGGAGCTGCTTATGAAACAGACTGCCAGGATCATTTCCATCCATGCGGCCGACACCTCCGGGGTGTGCTCCATGCTGTACGAACTCGGCGGCATGGTCGTCGTCCACGACGCCTCCGGCTGCAATTCCACCTATTCCACGCACGACGAACCGCGCTGGTACCGTCAGGACAGCATGATCTACATCTCCGCCCTCACGGAGGCCGACGCGATCCTCGGCAACGACGAAAAGCTCATCTCCGACGTCGCGGCCGCCGCAAAAGACCTCTCGCCGCGCTTCATCGCGCTCTGCGGCGCGCCCGTCCCGCTTCTCGCCGGGACCGATTTCCCCGCCATCGCCGCCGAGGTCGAATCCCGCACGGGCATCCCTGCGTTCGGGCTCCATACCAGCGGCATGCATTCCTACCTGACCGGAGCCGCCGAGGCGCTGGAGGCAGTCGTGTCGCGGTTCTGCACCGACAAACTCCCCCGCACGGACGCGCCCTCCGCGAACATCATCGGCGCGACCCCGCTCGACTTCTCCGTCAACGGCTCGGTCGAATCCATGATCGACTGGCTGAATCGCGCCGGATTTGAACTTGTTTCCTGCATGGCGATGGGCAGCACGCTGGACGATATCCGCCGCGCCTCCGCCGCCCATGTCAACCTCGTCGTCTCTTCCTGCGGGATCGCGACCGCCGAACTCCTCCGGCAGCGCTTCGGCACGCCGTGGGTCGCGGGCGTTCCCATTGGAAATAGTTTCTCCAACAAACTCGCATCCGCATTGAAGACCTCGGCGGAGACCGGCGAATGCGCCCTGCCCTGCGCGGCACGCGATGCCTCCGCGCCCGGCAAAAAGCTCGCCATCCCCGGCGAAACGGTCTTCTCCGGCTCGCTCGCCGCCGCGATCGAATCCGAACTCGGCGCTCCGTGCCGCGTGCTGTGTCCGCTGGAGGCGGAGGACCGCCTGCTCGCGCCCGGCGACATCCGCATCTTCGACGAGGACGCCGCCGCGGAAGCGTTCGCCGCATCGTCCGGCGTGATCGCCGACCCGATGTACGCGCCCGTCTGCCCGCCGAACGTCCCGTTCCACCGTCTCCCGCACGAGGCGTTCTCCGGCAGATGCTACCGCAAGGAATTTCTGAATCTGATCGACCGTCCCCTTCCCTGGAGGTTTTAACATGCTGAAACTCGCGATATACGGCAAAGGCGGCATCGGCAAATCGACCGTGACATCCAACCTCGCGGCGGCGTTCGCGCGCCTCGGACGCAAGGTCATTCAGATCGGCTGCGACCCGAAGGCCGACTCCACCATCAATCTGCTCGGCGGCGATCCCGTGATCCCCGTCATGAACTTCCTGCGCGAACACGACCGCGAACCGGAACGCATCGAGGAAATCGCGAAGACCGGATTCGGCGGCGTGCTGTGCATCGAGACCGGCGGCCCCACCCCCGGGCTCGGCTGCGCCGGACGCGGCATCATCACCACGTTCAGCCTGCTCGCCGATTTGCGCCTCTTTGAAACGTACAGGCCCGACGTGGTGCTGTACGACGTGCTGGGCGACGTGGTCTGCGGCGGATTCGCCGCCCCGATCCGCGAAGGATACGCCTCGCAGGTTCTGATCGTGACCTCCGGCGAAAAAATGGCGCTCTACGCGGCGAACAACATCAACAGCGCCGTGCACAATTTCGAGGACCGCGGCTACGCCTCCGTGCGCGGCATCGTGCTGAACCGCCGGAGCGTCGACCGCGAAGAGGAGAAAGTGCGTGCCTTCGCGGACGCGAACAATCTCCCGATCGTGGCGGACATCCCGCGCAGCGACGACATCATCCGCTACGAGGACATGGGAAAGACCGTGGTCGAGGGCGATCCCGAACTCGACGTGAGCAAACGTTTCCTCGCGCTCGCGCAACTCCTTCTTGACGAGGAGAAAGTATCCGAATGAATCACGCGTACTCCATCACGGCGGCCGAACTCGCGGCGCGCGGCAGGGACGACATCCCGCTCGAACTGCTCTCCTCCGCCCATCTCATCTACAGCTCCCCCGCCACGCTCGCGTTCAACTCGCCAGGCGCGCAGGGATTCGGCGTGAAACGCGCCGGCCTCGCCGTGCCCGGGTCCGTCATGCTGCTGGTCGCCCCCGCCTGCTGCGGACGCAACACCTCCGCGCTCGGCTGCGAGGCGTCCCTCGCCGAACGGTTCTTCTACCTCATGCAGGACGACACGGATATCGTGACGGGGCGCCATCTGGCGCGCATCCCGGAGGCGGTGAAGGAGGTCTGCGATTCCTGCGCGGCGCGTCCGTCCGCGGTCATGATCTGCATCACCTGCGTGGACGCCCTGCTCGGCACGGATATGGAACGCGTCTGCCGGAAGGCGTCGGACTACGCGGGCGTCCCGGTCGTGCCGTGCTACATGTATGCGCTGACCCGCGAAGGCCGCCTGCCGCCGATGGTATCCGTGCGGCGTTCGGTCTACTCCCTGCTTCAGCCGCGCGAAAAAGTCCCGGCCTCGGTCAATATCCTCGGGTTCTTCTCGCCCCTGCGCGACGACTCCGAGCTGTACACGCTTCTGCGGTCCGCCGGAGTCCGCGCGATTCGCGAGATCTCCCGTTGCGCCACGTTCGAGGAATATCAGTCTATGGCGGAGGCAAACTTCAATCTCGTGCTCAATCAGGAAGCCCGCCATGCCGCCGCCGATTTGCAGAAACGCCTCGGCATCCCCTCTGTCGAGCTCGCTCGCCTTTATCAGACGGACAAGATCGCGAACCAGTACCGCCTGCTCGGACAGGCTGTCGGCGCGGGATTCGACGATGTCGCACATCGTGAAAAAGCAGAAAAAGCAATCACGGATTTCCGCGATCAATATGGTCACCGCACGTTCGCCGTCGGGGAATGGCTGAACGCCGATCCGTTCGAGCTTTCCCTGTCTCTCATTCGCAATGGTTTTAACGTTTCCGAAATCTTTGGCACGGTCGGCGGATCCAACTTCGTCTACGTGAAGAAGATCGCCGCGCTCAGCCCCGCCACAAAGATTTACTCCAACCTCTCCCCGTCCATGATGTTCTACGATGGCGCGGATTCGCAGTGCGACACGGTCATCGGACGCGACGCGATGTATTATCACCCAAATCTGCCCGGCGTGCCGTGGAACGAGGAACAGCAGCCGTTCGGGTACGCCGGAGTCGCCGCGCTCTTCAGCGCGCTCGGCAAGGCGCTTTCGGGAAAGGAGGCGGCACGATGAAAAGCCTCTTGAAACACCTTTCGCCGTTTGCGCCCGACCAGTCCGGCGCCGTCTCCGCGCTCTTCGACTTCGGCGGGCTCATCGCGATCTGCGACGCAGGCGGATGCACCGGAAACATCTGCGGCTTCGACGAACCGCGCTGGTTCATCCGCAAAAGCGCCGTCTTCAGCGCCGGGCTCCGCGACATGGACGCCATCCTCGGCCGCGACGACAAGCTCGTCGCCAAGCTCCAGTCCGCCATGGACGGTTCCGGGCTCAAGTTCTCCGCGATCATCGGCACGCCCGTCCCTGCGATCATCGCGACCGATTTCAAGGCGCTGAAACGCATGGCGGAGAAACGCACCGGGCTGCCCGCGATCACGGTCCCGGCGACCGGGACGCGCCATTACGACCGGGGCGCGTCCGACGCCTGGCTGGAGCTGTTCAAGACCTTTGCAACGGAGAAACTTGACATGGATCCCGGCATGGTCGGCGTCCTCGGGGCTTCGCCGCTGGATTTCCCGACGCTCGACGCCGGGAATCTGATTTCAAACGAGCTCGGGGAAGACGGCTGGAAGACAGTGAAATGCTACGGCATGGGCGCGGGACTCGATGATGTCCGCGCTGCCTCAGCAGCAGCGAAAAACATCGTCGTTTCTCCCGCCGGACTTGCCGCCGCGAAATACCTGCAAAAGACGTTCGGCACGCCCTATGAAGTAAAGTGTCCGTGGCTGCCGCCGCAGGTGCTCGACGCCCTGTCCGCGCTCGCCGGGAAAAAGACGCTCGTGATCCACCAGCAGTTCGCCGCGAACTCCGTCCGTGATGCGATCATGAAGCTTGATTCCGCCTCGCGGGTCACGGTCGCGTCCTGGTTCATGATGGAGCCGGAATTCATGCGCGAAAACGATTTCCATATCGAGAGCGAAGAGGCGTTCATCGAAGCGGTCGCAAACGGCGGCTACGACACGATCGTCTGCGACAATCGTCTGCGGACCGCCCTGCCCCGCTCGCAGAGTTTCCACATCATTGACTTCCCGCATTTCGCCGTCTCCGGGCGGCTGCTCGACGAGGTAAAATAGCATGAACTCCACGGGCGTTTCCACCACGGTCTTCCGCATTTACGGCGTCGTCCAGGGCGTCGGGTTCCGGCCGTTCGTCAGCCGGATCGCCGTCCGCGCCGGCTTGGCCGGCAGCGTCGCGAACAAGGGATCATATGTGGAAGTCCATGCGCAGGGCGAACCGGAAGCACTGAAGGCGTTCCGCCTCGCGCTCGAACACGAAGCCCCGCCGCGTTCCGCGATCCTGAAGATCATGTCCCGCGTCCGCATGGAGCCGCCGTATCCGACGTTCGAGATCATCGAGAGCGAACACGAGACCGGGGACATCTTCGTCTCGCCGGACATTGCCACGTGCGACCTGTGCAAAAAGGAACTGTTCGACCCGTCGGACCGCCGGTATCTGCATCCGTTCATCAACTGCACCGCGTGCGGCCCGCGCCTGACCATCCTCGATGCCATGCCGTACGACCGCGAACGCACCAGCATGGGCGAGTTCCCGATGTGCCCGCAGTGCGAAACCGAATACACCTCGCCGGAATCCCGCCGCTACGACGCCCAGCCGGTCTGCTGCCATGACTGCGGCCCGGAAGTCTACCTCATCGGACGTCCCGAACGCGGTACAGACGCCATCACCTCCGCCCGCCGCGCCATCCTCGACGGCAGGATCGTCGCGATCAAGGGCATCGGCGGATTCCATCTGTGCTGCAACGCCCGCGATGCCGCTGCTGTGGCGCGTCTGCGCGAACTCAAGCACCGTCCCATGAAACCGTTCGCCGTGATGATGAACTCGCTGGAGACCGTCCGGCGCGAATGCGCGATCCTGCCCGGTCAGGAAGAGATCCTGGACGGCCACCAGAAGCCGATCATCCTGCTCCAAAAACGCCCGGAAAGCACGCTTCCGGACGTCCTCGCGCCCGGCAATCCCACCCTCGGCGTGATGCTGCCGTACGCGCCCGTCCAGATGCTTTTGTTCCATTTCAACGACGATCTGACCATGCCGGACTGCCTCGTCATGACCAGCGGCAACGTGTCCGGCGCGCCCATCTGCCGCAGCGACGAAGATGCGCTCGCCGAAATCGCCGGGTTCTGCGACGTGATCCTGTCCCACAACCGGAAGATCCGCCTCCGTGCGGACGATTCGGTCATGGACTGGCTGGACGGCCGCCCGTATATGATCCGCCGGTCGCGCGGCTACGCGCCGCTTCCGTTCTTCGTCTCCGGCGATTTCCGCGGCCAGGTACTCGGCATCGGCGGCGAGCTCAAGAATACGTTCTGCCTCGCCAACGGCGGCCTGTTCTACCCATCGCCCTACATCGGCGACATGGAGGACCTGCGCACGGCCCGCGCCCTGCGCGAATCGGTCGCGCGCATGTCCGAACTGCTCGAAATGAAGCCGCAAGCCGTCTGCTGCGACCTGCACCCGAAATACAATTCGTCCGCCGTCGCGGGCGAACTCGGCATCCCGGTGCTGAAAATCCAGCACCACTACGCGCACGTGCTCTCCTGCATGGTCGAAAACGACTGCATGGACGAGGTCATCGGCGTGTCGTTCGACGGCACCGGATACGGCACGGACGGTACGATCTGGGGCGGGGAATTCCTCGTTTCCTCGCCGGCAGGCTTCACCCGAGCCGGACACATCAAACCGTTTTTACAGGCGGGCGGCGACGCCTCCGCGCGCGAAGGCTGGCGCATCGCCGTTTCGATGATCGCGGGGATGTTCCCGGCAGAAGATACGGAAGGAATCGTTGCTTCGCTCGCCCTCTGCGCACCGGGTGTCTACAAGTTCCAGAAGACCATGCTGGACCGGAAACTGAACTGCGTGGTCTCGACCAGCGCGGGGCGTCTCTTCGACGCCGTCAGCGCGATCCTCGGCATCCGCAAATCCTCCACGTTCGAGGGCGAGGCGTCCATGTCGCTCCAGTTCGCCGCCGAAGCATGGAACGAGGCGCATCCCGGACAGGCGGAAAACCTCCCGCCCTGCCCCGATTTCGACCGCGACGCGTCCGGCGCGATCATTCTGCCAACGGATTCACTCGTGCGCGACATCGTGCGCGCGCGGCTCAACGGCGCGGACTCCGGCATGCTCGCCGCCCTGTTCCATTCCCGGCTCGCAAATATGATCGCGAAGACCTGCGAAGCCATCCGCGAAGAATCCGGCCTGAACGCTTGCGCGCTGACCGGAGGCGTGTTCCAGAACCGCCTGCTCACGACGCTCTGCGCCGGGCTGCTGCGCGCCGCCGGTTTCCGCGTGCTGCTGCACGGCATGATCCCGCCCAACGACGGCGGCATCGGCGCGGGCCAGGCGCTCGCCGCCATGTACCACCTGAACCACCCTGAAAAACATTCATCCATATCACATTCCCCCATACAAACACAAGGAGACGGCTTATGTGTGTAGGTCTTTCCGCAAGAGTTGTCAGCATTGAGGACGGCACCGCCCTCATCGACGCGTCCGGCGCGAAACGCAAGGTTTCGGCGGACCTCATCGACGATCTGGAGCCCGGCGACTATGTCATGGTCCACGCCGGCGTCGCCATCGCGAAGATCACCGATACGGACGCGGACGAATCCCGCAAGATCATGGAGTCGCTCGATGGAATCGGCTAAGCAGATCATCGAATCCTACAACGGGCGCAAACTCCGCGTCATGGAGGTCTGCGGCACCCACACCCACGAGATCTTCCGCCTCGGCATCCGCCGCATCCTGCCGCCGCAGATCGAACTCATCTCCGGTCCCGGGTGCCCAGTCTGCGTGACGCCCGCCGGATACATCGACGAGGCGGTCATGCTCGCGCTCGAACACGGCGCGGTCATCTGCACGTTCGGCGACCTGATTCGTGTGCCCGGCTCGGAAATGAGCCTCGCGGGGGCGCGTTCCAAAGGGGCGGCGGTGAAGACCGTCTATTCGCCGCTGGACGCGGTCGACTTCGCGCGGGAGAACCCGGACAAACAGGTCGTGTTCCTGGCGGTCGGGTTCGAAACGACGGTCCCGGCGGCATGCCTGGCGGTGAAGAAGGCCGCCGCCGAAGGGCTCGCGAATTTCTCGATCCTCGGCGCGAACAAGACCATGCCGAACGCGTACAAGGCGCTGAAAGGCAGTGCGGACGCGTTCCTGTACCCCGGGCACGTGAACGCCATCACCGGAACCGCCGTCTGCGAAGACCTCGTGAAGCTCGGCGTGTCCGGCGTCGTCGCAGGGTTCACCGCCGACGAGATCCTCACCGCGCTCGCGGTCATCATCCGGCTTTCCGCCTCCGGCGAACCGTTCTTCCGCAACTGCTATCCGCGCGTGGTGCGCCCCGAAGGATCGCCCGCCGCGCTGAAGCTGATGGACACGGTCATGGAGCCGTGCGACGCGGAGTGGCGCGGCCTCGGCGTGATCCCGATGTCCGGCCTGAAACTGCGCCCGGCGTTCGCCGCGTACGACGCCCGGTTGAAGTTCAGCCTGCCGCCGGTCGCGGGCCGGAGCAATCCCGCCTGCCGCTGCGGCGAGGTGCTTCAGGGCAAATGCAAATCCACCGACTGCAAACTTTTCGGGACCGCGTGCACTCCGCTCCATCCGGTCGGGGCGTGCATGGTCTCCAACGAAGGGGCGTGTTCCGCCTACTACCAATACGGAGATATTCTGAATGGATAATATGAACGCAAACGAATTCGTCACGCTCGCCCACGGCGCGGGCGGGAAGCAGACCGCCGAACTCATCGACCGCGTCTTCAAGGCGCATTTCTCCAACCCGGATTTCACCGGCGACGATGCCGCGGTCCTGCCCGTGGACGCCGGGAAGATCGCGTTCACCACCGACGGCTTCATCGTGTCGCCGTTCGAGTTCCCCGGCGGAAACATCGGCAAGCTCAGCATCTGCGGCACGGTCAACGACCTCGCGTGCATGGGCGCGAAACCGCTCTATCTCTCCTGCGCGTTCGTGATCGAGGAGGGATTCCCCCTCGCCAAACTCGAGGAGATCGCCGCCGCCATGAAGAAGACCGCCGATGAGGCGGGCGTCCGCATCGTGGCGGGCGACACGAAGGTCGCGGGCAAAGGCCAGGTCGACCACGTCTTCATCACCACGACCGGCGTCGGGCAGCTCACAGAGGGCGTCCGTACCTCCGGCGCGTTCGCGAAGCCCGGCGACGCCGTGATCGTGACCGGCGACGTGGGCCGCCACGGCTGCACCATCCTGCTCGCCCGCAACGAATTCGAGATCGACGCGAACGTCACCAGCGACTGCGCCCCGCTCTGGGGCACCGTGAAAAGCATGCTCGACGCCTCGCGCGACATCCACGTGATCCGCGACGCCACGCGCGGCGGCGTCGGCACCGTCCTGTACGAGATCGCCGACCAGAGTAAAGTCGGGATCCGCCTCAATTCTGCCGACGTCCCGGTCGCGCCCGAAGTCCGCGGCGTCTGCGGCATGCTCGGACTCGAACCGCTCTACCTCGCCTGCGAAGGCCGTCTCGTCGTCTTCGCACCGAAATCCGAAGCGCCCGCCATCCTCGAAGCGCTCCGCAGAGGCCCCTACTCCGCCAACGCCGCGATCATCGGCGAAGTCGTCGCCGACCATCCCGGCAAGGTCGTCATGACCACCGAGATCGGCGCGCAGTCGCTCCTGCCTCAGCCCGGCGGCGAACTCCTGCCGCGCATCTGTTAGGCTCTATCCAAAAGTCTTTATTGCTTTTCGCAGACAGCTATCGTCTGGCTTCTGGATATTCCCGCTGTTCGAACGGTTTAATCTGATTATCTTCGGGAATATCCAGTTTGTTCTTTTATGCTCGGGAACATAGTTCTGCAACTAAGAGAAATAGACGTTGGGTATCTTCCTGTGGGGCATATTTTCAGTGCTTTGCCGGATGTTATTGAAGATTTTTTTTAGAAGATTCTTCTTGAATTTACAACCAAAAGAGTGTATATTAGTGCAGTTTGTTTCATGTTTCAATAAACTTTGGTAAAATAGGAGCCAATAATAATGTTTATCGCGAATGTCTGTTTTTGGCAGATGCCAAGTGAGAAAGAAATAAAGTGCCTTTACTCTTTTGATTCGACATATTCTCGAACTCATTATGAGTTCGAGCTTGCTTGCACGAACAACGTGAGCGCAAGCAAGCAAGCAAGCAAGCAAGCTGATACAGACCGTCCTCGGCTGACGCTCGGACGGCCTGTTGCTTCGCAAAAATCCTCCGAAGCAAAAGTCTCTCATTTCAGCCGATCTTCTCATCCATTAATTCCAAAATCCCGGAACGGAGGTTCATCTCCTCATTTCGGGATTAACATTTTTAAATCCCTAAGAAAGACAAAAAAATGTCTTCCCAGTATTCTTGCTATCACATTTGTTATTGCGATATCCGGTTGCTTTTCATCATTTGTGCAATCAGATGAGAAAATTAATGATGATAGTGTCATTGAAAAAACCGATACGAACATCGGACAACTTTCCATTCAAATCGCTAAGACGGACAATGGTTTGACAAGCTTAAAAATATATGGAAAAACTATGCAGGAGGGAACAGGACACCCGAGCCCCGACAATCCCCGGATGTTAAACGGCGTAGGGGAATATGACAAAGAGAGCAATAAATACTGTCTGTCCGCAACAATCTCTGATGAAAATGGAACTCAAACCGTTAACGCATCTTTTGATTCGCCGCTCTACGACGGAGACTACCTTGACCTTGTATCGGGCATGGTTTATCGCGGAGCATACAAAGATACAATAACGGAATCTCGTCCAATAACCAGAAACGATATTTCAGGACATCACATTTTTAGAATAACGGGAGGAAATGTTGTATGGGATATGGACAAAGGAAGAGGTTTTTGCAATGTCATGTATCCAAGCATTACCCCATTATCTCCAAATCAAACAGCCTACTATTATGACAATGCGATAACCGGAACTAAAACAAGCATGATTTTGCTCCTCGCTGAAACGATGGACAGTATTGACGACGTGAAGGCGTTTTTGCGGTCAACCCCCATTGAATTCATCGGATACAGGCGTGACCCGATAATGGAGCAGGCAACCATTTCTTCATCCTTGCGGGAACTGCAAGGAACTGTTACAATAAAATGTGCAGACTTAAAGATTTCCGCTACGTATTTCAAGAGCATGAAGCAGGAAATAAAAGACAGCCAGGAAGGTGTGACCGTGGGAGAAAATGGAACATATTCCTCCATCCTTGCGGCATTAAAATGCACTTCCGACGACACCAAAATAACAGTTTTGAAAGGTTGTTATGACATCATCGAGGAATACAAAGCATTTTACGGAAAGAGTTTTTTCGACAATTATGACTCAAATAACGGAACTTTCATCAACAACAGGACTGACCCATTTTTATATGGTCTGAGATATGGAAATGGAAGAGAGATAGAATTTGAGCAAGGGTGTGTTGTCAAATGCCACTATACAGGAAACAACGTCGATGTCAACCATTATTTCTCAGCATTCGCACCAAGTTATGAGGCAAGACTGATTAATTGCAACTTGGAATACAGCGGCATAAGATATGCGGTACATGATGATTTCGCCGCCTCAGGGGGGACAACGCTTTATGAGAACTGCAGATTTGCAGGGACGCCATGTTACAGCTGCGTTATTGGTGCGGGATGCGGCACGAACAATACATATATCATCAAAAATTGCGTTTTCGAGGTTGAAGGGAATGTAAAGAAAGCATGCATATCATATCATAACAACAAAGGAGCTGAGGGAAAAAACTTGATTATTGTTGAAGGTTGCCGGGGCAACGGAATATGTCAATTCGTTTGGTTTGGAACCTCGCAAGAGATTACTCGCTGTATAGTAAATAATTGCTACTTTGAATCTTTTAAATGCATTCCCCATGGTGTTCCTCCAAACGAAACGGAAAACATGATCTTGATCTTGAATGGCAAAACGATATCGCCTCGGACATCTGTTCCGGGGAACTCTCCAGAAGGCTCGGATAAGACCAACGAAAAAAAGATGTGAGAGAAAGCACCTCAAAACATTCATTTGCTTCTTGGCATTGAAGCTACCCTTCGTCAGATAGTCCGGACGAGTCATCCGGGATCATGACAAATAGAAGTGTTTCAAAAATACTGGACGTGTCCGGCTCTCTTCTAACACGGGTTATCGTCGAGTGGAGCAATAGTGTGTTATGATATGCTGTGCAGGCAAATAGTACATAATCTCCCGTGAAAGACGTCTACACCGGACAAAAGATGTAGTTTTTAACATTTTATCGTTGTTTTTTTCGATTATTTCGTTTGACATTGCACGGATTGCATGTATTTTATGTTAGAACAAGCAATCCAGGCGTAACGCCGCGGCTGTTCGGACCCGGCGGAACGCTTCGTGAAACAAACCATCATCCATGAACTTTTGTTATGTTTGAACTGCCAAAAAAATTCGACCGGGAATACAACGGCATCTTCCGCACCATAGGCCGCGACGTCTTTTCCACCGGCATCCTCAAGAAAGAAAACATCTCGATCGACTGGCACGGCGGGTCATTCCCGCTCTTCTCCGTCTCGGTCGTGCTCCGCGGACGCGGCACGTACATCGACGAGGACGGCACGGAATACCAGCTGATGCCCGGCAAGCTCTTCTTCCGCATCCCGCACCGGAAACACGCCACGTACATCGATGAGAACAGCCACTGGCTCGAATTCTACATGTCGTGCCACTTCATGAGCGAGGACGCGGCGGATTACGGCGGAGCGCCGCCGCCCGACCACATGGAGCTGGACGAAAAGCGCGAGGGATATCTGAAACTGAAGAACATGCCCGGTCAGGACGACCGCTGGATCTACTCCATGTGCAAACATGTATTCTGCGTGAATACGCAGACACCCGTGCGCGAGATCGACATCTCGCTGTCGCTCCTCAACGAGTGCTTCGACTTCATTTCGTTCATGAACAATGAAACGAACCAGTCGAAGATCCCGCTGGAGATGTTCTCCCTCATCACCAAGCTGCTGAAGAGCCGCCGCGAGGATTTCTCCGACCGCATCACCTCCGAGATCAAGAAGATCATCCTCGAAAATCTCACGGACAACCGGTCCCTGCCCGAACTCCTGAAGGACCTCCCGCTCAGCTATCCGTCCCTGCGCCAGCACTTCATGCGTGTGATGGGGCACAACATCGGCGAATACCAGATCCAGTGCCGCATGGAGGAGGCCGTGAACATGCTCATGCGCGGCGTGAGCGTGAAGGAAACGGCGTTCAACCTGGGCTACAAGGACCAGTTCTTCTTCTCCAAGCAGTTCCATCAGAAACTCGGCTATCCGCCCAGCGCCATCAATCCGCTGAACCCGCGCGGGATCAAGCGTTACCAGATGAAGGACACGCCCGCGGAACCCGCCGAGCCGGCCAGGACAGCCGCGCCCGAACCGGCCGCCATGCAGGCGACCTCGAAAGCGCCCGCCGCGCCTGCCCCGAAGACGAAGAAAACCGCTTCCCCGACGAGGAAACCGTCCTCCGTCAAACCCGGAAAGTAAAACGGATATTCATCCTCGCCTGTCCGGCCTTATCATCAGGATCAGGAAAAACAGTTTCATTTATTGAAGGATCATCAATATGACGGAAAACAGCATTTCCCCGGAACTCGCTCCCGAACAGATTTCCGAACTCTCTCCCGCCGCCACGCCGACCTTCTCTTCCATCGCCGCGCCGTCCGAAACCGCCGCCGCTCAACAGGTCGAAAACGCCGCTGCGCCGCAGCTGACCGCCGAACTTGATTTCCTCCCGTCCTTCAACCTCGCGTTCCAGCAGAACGGCGTTCCCGCGGTCCGGGAACTGAAGCTGACCAACCGGTCGGACCGGCCGCTGGCGGGACTCGTCTGCACGTTCACATCGTCGCCGGAAATGATCCTGCCGAAGACGATCCATGCGGAGGCGATCGCACCGGGCGAAACGCTGGCGATGCACGACCTCGGGATCGAACTGAACTGCGATTACCTGACGGCGCTTTCCGAGGCGGTGAAGGGCAAACTGAAACTGGAAGTATTTTGGAATGGGCAGACGGTTTTCCGTCAGGATTATGACGTCACGGCGTTCGCCGCCGACCAGTGGACCGGGCGCGACGTCATGCCGGAACTCCTCGCGGCGTTCGTGACGCCGAACCTGGACGTGATCTCCGAGCTTCAGGCGCGCGCATCCGAAGAACTCCGCAAAGTCACCGGCGACGCGTCCATCGACGGCTACCGGTCCGGCGACCGCAAGCGCGTGTATGAAATCTGCGCCGCGATCTACAGAGCGGTCTATTCGTGGGGGATCCACTACTCGCTGCCGCCGTCGTCGATCGGGACGCCCGGCCAGCGCATCCGCTTCTCCGACAACATCTACCAGTACAAGCTCGGGACGTGTCTCGACACGACCGTTCTCTTCGCATCCGTCATGGAGCAGTGCGGCCTGAATCCGGTCATCATGATCCACACCAGTCATGCCTACATCGGCTGCCACCTGGTCGACCGGTATTTCCCCGATATCCCGATGGACGACCTTCAGGCCGTCCGCAAACTCGTCGACCTGGACGAGTTCCTGGTCCTGGAAACGACCTCCGTGTGTTCAGGCGACAGCGCTTCGTTTTCCAGGGCGGAAGCGATCGCGCGCAAACATCTGAACAACGATGACGAATTCCAGTGCGCCGTCGACATCTGCCGCGCCCGCCGCAGCGGGATACGCCCACTGCCTCTGCGACGAAGCGTCGACGGACTGGAACTCGCCCCGGTCGAACACGATGTGGACAAACTCGCCCCGGAAGAGATGCGGCCGCTTCAGCAGGACGTCGATCTCTCCTCGCTGGAAGACGCCGGGACGCAGTCCGGACGCGTACGCCGCTGGACGCAGAAACTCCTCGACATGTCGTTGCGGAACCGCCTGCTGAACGTGCGCGACACGAAACAGATCATCCCGATCGCCTGCACCGACATCACGGTGCTGGAGGACAAACTCGCGGCGGACGAGAGCATCGCGCTGAACGCGCTCGCCAACCTCCTGAACGAAAAAGATATCCATGACCTGGCGACGCACAGGGAAAGCGAAATCAGCACCGAAATCAGGGCCCTGCTCGACGCCGAGCTGGACCAGCACCGCCTCTGGAGTATCCTGCCCCCGCCGGAACTGAACAAACGCCTCGTCGCGGTCTACCGGCAGAGCAAATCCGACCTGGAGGAAGGCGGCGTCAATACGCTTTTCCTGGCGATCGGATTCCTGGAATGGAAGCAGACCGAACGCGACGCGAAGTCCTTTTTGGCGCCCATCCTGCTGATCCCGATCCAGATCAGGCGCAAATCCGTCGCCGAGGGATTCCGCATCTCCCGCCTCGACGAGGAAACCATGATCAACGAAACTCTGCTGGAACTCCTCCGCAGCCAGTTCCAGCTTACGGTCCCCGGCCTCGACCCGCTCCCGACCGACGATTCCGGCGTGGACGTCGGCCGCGTCATGCGGATTTTCCGCCAGACGCTCAAGGACATGAAGGGCTGGGAGGTCCGCGAGGAAGCCCGCATCGGCCTCTTCTCGTTCGGCAAGTTCATCATGTGGAACGACATGACGGCCCGGCAGGACGACCTCCGCAGGAACGCGGTCGTGAACCACCTGATCGAGGGCGGCGGCCTCTTCGATGACGGGATCGAAGTCTTCCCGCCGGAAGAGATCGCGCAACATCTGGACCTGAAAAACCTCTGCTGCCCCATGAGCGCGGACTCCTCCCAGCTGACCGCGGTCGTGTACTCCGGCCTGGGCAAGAGTTTCGTGCTGCACGGACCGCCCGGCACCGGCAAGTCGCAGACCATCACGAACATCATCGCGCAAAATCTGGCGCTCGGCCGCCGGGTGCTGTTCGTCTCCGAGAAAAAGGCCGCGCTCGACGTGGTCCACAACCGCCTCTCGAAGATCGGGCTGAAACCGTTCTGCCTGGAGCTCCACTCGAACAAGGCCGGCAAGACCGACGTACTGAAACAGTTCGCCGAGGCGCTCCAGATACCGGAAATCGCTCCGCCCGCCGAATGGAACGCCGTCATCGCGTCCATGGAGCAGACCCGCGAGGAACTGAACCGCTATGTCCGCGAACTCCACAATGTGTACCCGAACGGGCTTTCCGCATACGATTGCTTCTCCCGGACGCTCCTGATGACGGATGCGCCCGATCCCGCTCTCGTGCCGGAGATCGATTTCCTGACGCAGAGCCGCGAAGAATGCGAAACCGCAGAACGGCTCGCCTCCGACCTCGCGATCTCGTTTCAGGGGACCTCGCCCGATGCGCTGGAAGCCATGCGCATCCTGGATCCCGTGCCGTGGTCGCCTGTACTGGAAAATGAGATCCTGAAATCCGCACGCACGCTCGTCTCCGCCGCGGACACGTTGAAGGAATCGTTCGCCGCGGTCGCGCCGCTGCTCAGGATGCCGCCGCACTCCGCGAACATCCCGGCCATCCGCAAGACCGCCGAACTCGCCGCGCTGTTCCCGTCCGTCCGGGACATCCCCTCGAGCCTCGTCTGCGCGCAGTTCCCGGCGCACGCGGAGTTCCTGAAAAAGTATCTCGCGGACGACCGCCGCCGCGCCGGGCTGGAAAACAAGCTGAACGCGTACCGTCTCGACACGTTCCCGCAGTACGATTTCCCCGGCATTGCCGCCCGCGTCGAAGAAAACGACCGGGCGTTCTTCCTCGTGAAGTTCTTCAAGAACAATTCACTGCTGAAAGAGCTGGCCGCCCTGAAGAAGAGCGGCGGCGCGAAGCTGACCGTATCCGAACTGAAAGCGCTGCTCCCCGAGGCGGAGGAATACAACGGACTGCTCCGCACGCTCGAATCCGGCCGCGCGCAGGCGGAAGACCTGCTCGGCGCGTACTGGAACGCCGGTTCGCCGGACTGGAACGCCGTGGAAGCCATGCTGACCGATGCGGAACAGGTCATGGCAGTCGCGTCGGAATTCGCCGACACGGAAGCGCTGTATGAAGCGCTCCGCGGACTGCTCCCGGACGCGAAACACAGCTTTTCGGAGTATCTGCCCGCGATTCAGAATCTTCAGGTCGCCGAAAAAGGCTTCCTTGCGGCGCTGGATGACTTCGCCGCGCATTCGTCCGCCGCGCCCTCGATGGACAACCTCGACGGCCTCCGCGATTCCGTGCAGGCGGTCATCGACCGCATTTCCGACCTGCGCGCCGCGCTCCGTTATCTCGTCCTCGCGAAGGAAGCACGGGAACGCGGCCTCGCGAAACTCGCCGCCGCGCTCGAAAACGGCACGGTCGCCCCGGATGGATTCGCGGAGTTCTGCGGCGATGTCTTCGCCTCGGTCATGCTCGCCCAGATACTGACCGCCTCCCCGGTCCTCAGCCAGTTCGACGGCGCCACGCACAACGACCGCATCCGCAAGTTCTCCGAACTGGACGACAAGTACACGGCGCTCGCCCGCAAGCTCGTCTTCGCGAAGCTCGCCGCGTCCCTTCCGCGTCGCCGCTCCGGCCCATGCCCCGAAGGCACCGAGCTCGGCCTCCTGAAACGGGAATGCGAGAAGCGCGCCCGGCAGAAGCCCGTCCGACAGCTCCTGGAACAGATTCCCACGCTCGCCCCGATCCTCAAGCCGTGCTTCCTCATGAGTCCGCTCTCCGTGGCGCAGTATCTCCCGCCGGACGCCGCCCTGTTCGACCTGATCGTGTTCGATGAAGCCTCGCAGATTCCGGTTTGGGACGCCATCGGCGTGATCGCCCGCGGCAGACAGCTGATCGTGGTCGGCGACCCGAAACAGATGCCCCCGACCAATTTCTTCCAGAAACAGGATTCCGAGGACGCGGACGACGCCATGGAGGACGCCGCCGACCTGGAAAGCATCCTCGACGAGTGCATCGCCGCCGGGGTCTACCCGACATACCTCAACTGGCATTACCGCAGCCGCCACGAATCCCTGATCGCGTTCAGCAACCACTACTACTACGAGGACCGGCTGTTCACGTTCCCCGCAGCGACCGTTTCGGACCGCCTCGGCGTGCGCTTCGTGTTCGTCCAGGACGGCGTCTACGACCGCAAGTCCACGCGCACGAACCGGAAGGAGGCGGAGGCCGTCGTGGAGTATGTGTTCGACCGGCTGGCGCATTCGCATAAGAAGCGCTCCATCGGCGTCGTGACGTTCAGCCAGGCGCAGAAGGACCTGATCGAGGACCTGATGGAGGAGGAACGCGAAAAGCACCCGGAGCTGGAGCCTTATTTCAGCGACAAAAACCCGGAGCCGCCTTTCGTGAAAAACCTCGAAAACGTGCAGGGCGACGAACGCGACGTGATCCTCTTCTCCATCGGCTACGCCCCTGACGCCTCGGGCAAGTTCGCCATGAACTTCGGCCCGCTGAACCGGCAGGGCGGCGAGCGCCGTCTGAACGTGGCGATCACGCGCGCCAAGGAGCAGGTCGTGGTGTTCTCCAGCATCCACGCGAGCCAGATCGACCTCGCCCGCACCGGAGCCGTCGGCGCGGCGCACCTCAAGTATTTCCTGGACTACGCCGAAAAGGGAATCAGAATCCAGCACAAAAACGATGCGGACGCCGCCGGGAACGGACTCGCCGTGCAGATCGCGGGATTCCTCGCGGAACACGGCTACGAGTCCGAACACAATTTCGGCAGCTCCGAATACCGCATCGACCTCGCCGTCCGCAACCCGGACCGCCCGGACCAGTTCCTGCTCGCGATCGAATGCGACGGCTCCTCCTACGCCGCCCAGCGTACCACGCGCGATCGCGAACACCTCCGCCCGTCCGTCCTGCAATCGCTCGGCTGGCATACCTACCGTGCCTGGAGCGTGGACTGGGCATTCGCACGCAAACACGCGGAACAGGACCTCCTTCACGTCCTCGACGAGATCAGAAACACACCGGAGGCGCCGGAGCCGGAAACCGAACCCGAGCCGGAACCCGAAAATGGACCGGAACAGGTTCCCGGGGAAACCGCGGCGGAACCGGATGCCGGGAAAAAGACGGAAACGTCCCCCGCCCCCGTACAGTCCGCCTCGCAGTTCAGGAAGGATTACGTTGTCTGGCGCCCCGCAAAACCGCTCAACCCGGATTTATTCTATGCCCCGGAATCCCGCGCGCTGATCCGGCGTCAGATCAGGGAAATCATTCAGACGGAAGGCCCGATCTACGGCAGTCTGCTGAAGAAACGCATCACGAAAGCCTGGGGATTCGCCCGCGCGGGCGGCAACATCGCCGCCGTCCTGCGGGATTGCATGCCCGACAAACTGACGACGACCTCGAATGCCGACGAGCCGGTCTACTGGCCGGGAAACGTCTCTCCAGCCGATTACCGCGACTACCGCATCGGCACGGACCGCGACGCCAAACGCGCCATCGACGAAATCCCGCCGGAAGAGCTCGCGAACGCCATGCACGAAATCCTCGTCGATTTCGCCTCGTGCGAACAGGACGTTCTCTTCCGTGAAACGATCCGGCTGTTCGGACTCAACACGCTTACGGCGAAAGCCCGTCAGTATCTCGAATACGCCGTCGCCGTGCTTCAGCGCTCCGGCCGCATCTGACTCACCACGCCCTTCCCGCCTGTCATACCGGCGGGCCGGGCGCATCCTCCGGCATCCGGACTGATCCGGCTCCGGCGCAAAAAAAGAGTTAAGAAACTGCGATTTGCTTTCTATATTCTTCTTTTTAGAAATCTATTTTCCATTTTCTTTCCAAATAAATACCAATCAAAGAAATATTTTTATAGAACCTCATCTTTTGAAACGCTTTTCTCTTTGCAACTCCATAAAATCACCCCGTTTTTATCGCTTTTTGCAAAAAAAAACACACAATATATGAAGAGGTCTTTTTCACCGTCCGTTCTTTTCGCGCGGCATCCGATGCGGCGCTTCCCGGAAAAGCCTTTCTTCCATCTTTCCGGATGAACCATTTCTGCATTCCGTGCAGCAACCATATAAGGAAATGTAAATGAAAAAAACAGCAAGATCGTTTGCCCCGTCCGCCATGCCGGCTTTCCAGGTCACGATCGTGACCGCGTCGGAAGCACCTTCGATGAAGCCCGTTTTCACCCCCCTGCCCGCTCCTGCCGCGGCGAAGGAAACGGTTCCCGCCGTCTCGCGCCGCAAATCCGTGTTCCGTCCGGTCAAAAAGTCCGTATTGAAAGTCTCGATCGATGCTCCGTCCGCCGTGATCAAAGAGAAAGCTTTGCCTGCGGAAAGCGAAGACGAAGAAGATGTTTCCGCGATCGACCTCAGCAAGTTCATGACCGGGGAAAACAGGGATCCGAAGCTCGACAAGAAAAATGCGAAAGCCGCCGCGAAACAGGGGTTCGTCGCGAAAACCGACTCCATGAAGCTCTACATGAACGAAGTCGGACAGATACCGCTGATCTCCCCCGAACAGGAAAAAGTGCTGGCCGCGCAGATTCACGGCGAAAACCGCGTGCTTCACGACGAAGCGTGCGCCACGCTCATCAAGGCGAATCTGCGCCTGGTCGTGAAGATCGCCCACGATTTCAAGGGGTTCGGGCTCCCGCTCTGCGACCTGATTTCCGAAGGCAACCTCGGGCTCGTGCGCGCGGTCGAAAAGTTCGATCCGGCCAAAGGCGCGAAATTCAGTTCCTACGCAGCCTGGTGGATCAAACAGTCCATGCGCCGCGCCCTGGCAAATCAGGCCAGCGTGATCCGCATCCCCGTCCAGTCCGCCGGAAAGATCAACAAGATCAAGCTCGCCAACATGAAGCTGACCGAACAGCTCGGACGCGCCCCCACGGACAACGAGCTGGCCGACAATCTTTCCCTCAGCGAACGCACCGTCGCCGCGCTCCGTCTCTCCGACCTGAAGACCATCTCGCTCCACGCCCCCATCCAGCAGGGCGAGGACGGCAGTTTCGAGGACGTCATTTCCGACCGCAACGCCATGATGCCCGACCGCATTGTCGGCGACGAGGAATCCGTCCAGCGCCTCTTCTCGCTCCTCGGCGAGCTCGATCCCCGCGAACGCCAGATCATCCAGCTGCGGTTCGGGCTCGACGGACGCCGCCCGAAGACCCTCGAAGAGGTCAGCCAGATGATCCACCGCACGCGCGAACGCGTCCGCCAGCTCCAGAATCAGGCGCTCGCCAAACTCCGCGCGAAACTCGCCGACGAAGTCGAAGCCATGGATCACTGATCCGGACGCTCCGTCCCTCCGATGCACCCCGGATCCCCGTCCAGTTCAGGCGAACATCCCGCCCGGCGGCGGCTTCCGCACGACGCGCGCCGCCGGAATCTGGTTCTCCTGGCTTGTATCCTTCTCTTCGCGCTTCTGACGGCGATCCGGGTCCTGAACATCTGGAGCAACACGCCCGAGTATGATGAACTCTGGACGGTCCAGCACTACAGGGATCTTCCGATCCCGACCGTCCTCTCCGACGTCTCCACCCCGAACAACCACGTCCTGAACACGCTGGGGATCAAATTCTTCCTGTCCGTGTTACCGCATCACAATTTCACCGTGCGGCTGACCGCCCTGCTGGGGTTCTGCGGGCTCTTCGTCATCCTGCTCCGCGCCGTGCTCCTGCTGCTGAAAAACGATGCGGCGCGCTGCGCGGTCCTGACCGTGGTGCTGCTGAACGGAATGCTGCTTCATTACGCCGAAACCGCCCGCGGCTATTCGCTCCAGTCGTTTTTCGTGTTCGGACTGCTCTTTTCCCTGCTCTGCTTTCAGTTCCGGCCGCCGGAGAATCGCACGTTCAACGCCGTCATGTGGCTGCTCTGCGCCGCCGGAGCCTGCCTTTCCGTTTCCTCCGGGGTGCTGTTCGTCGTGTTCCTGACCGGACTCTGGGGGCTGCTGTATCTCCCGTTCCGCGACGGCGTCAGGAATGTCTGGCAGAACAACCGTCCGCTGATCCTCGCCGGGGCGGTCTGGTGCGTGTTTGTCCTCGCATGGTACGGCGGAAACTATTCGCGGTTCTCGGCCGGACGTGCGATGTTCGGCGATTCGTTTTCCTCCCTCTCGCAGTATCTGGCGTACTGCTTCGGAACCGCTCGGGACACCGGACTGGTCTGGACGCTGCCCTGTCTTGCGGTCTGCGGCGGCCTGCTCCGAAACAGGCCGCAATGGAGAATCTGCGCGCTGACCGGGGGCGCGGTGGTCCTGATGTATTTCTCCGCACTGATCACGAAAGGCGGGCCCGCGAGGGTTTATCTGCCGCTGTTCGCCCCGGCGGTCTTCGGGATCGGGATGGCGGCGGACGCGCTGATGACGGACTTTCCCAAGTTCAGGCGTTTCAGCCTCTGGTTCCTGCTGGCACTTGCCGCGGTTTGCATCTTCTTTTCGGACGGCGACCGCCGGCGGGCCGCATCGCCTGACCTGGCGGCGGTGTTCCGGGAAGTCGTCAAAACGGATTCCCATGTGTTCGTATCCTATAAATCAACCGATTTGTATGTGCTGCGGATGCTGTTCCCGGAAACGATCCTCCCGGACAATTACGAACGCCAGGGCAATCCAGAAATGCTCCTGCTTCTGCATGACGACCGCATCTCGGCTGTCCATGTCGGCAATCCGCCAGTCGAGGAGTTTGTGCCGCCTGGCGCAACCCCTGTGGAAAGCGGATTCGTCGTCCCCGGAGAGGATGTGCAGTTCTGGCTTTACCGGCTGCGCCCGCTCCGCCCCGGGGAAAACCTGGACGGGAAGGCGGTCCTGTGCTTCACGGACGAAACGATTCCGGACGACATGAAACACAGGCTGGTCGACAACCTGGGCGTCGTAAACAGCATGATTTTCTCTCCGGAAACGCCGCGCATCTGTTACGGCACACCCGGAACCGGACTGGACGCCGATGCGCTGCTTCGGATGCAAGCCGCCACATCGGGAGGGCTTTTCTTCCGGGTCGTCTCGGACTGAACCGGCGTCATTTTGGCCTGATTTCAATAACCTGCCCAAGCAAAGAGGCTGCCCCGTTTTCATGGGACAGCCTCAAATTGTTTCAGGTCGGGAAACAACGGGAGAACCGGTTGTTCCGCACTGGTGCGTCAGGCGTTTATGCGAGGATGATCCAGTTCGCGGATTTTTCGCCGGATTCAAGCCACTGCGAGGCGTCGCCGACCATGCAGACACCGGCGTCGGCAGGGATCGCGCCGCGGAGCGGATCGTCCGTCACGAACTGATCCAGCGAATCCCATTTGCTCAGATCGCCGTCCGCCAGCATGACCATGATACCGGTCTGCGAATGGGAGAGCAGCAGGTCGTCCACGCCGTCGCCCTGGAAATCGCCGATCGCGCGGATGTCCCAGCCATCCCAGTTCTGGGCGCCCATGTCCATCGATGCGTCGTCCAGCCAGAACCCGACCTCGCGCAGGGAATCGAACTCCACCTGGAACGCCCCGTCGCTGGAAGTCAGGAGCAACGGGAGCACGGCATCATTCGGGATCTCGTCGAACGCATTGTTCGCGAGGGATGCCGGATCGGACGGAGAATCGTCGCCGGATTCGATTTTCGCGAGATCGATGGTGCTGAGCGCGACGATCGTTTCGGAACCGCCGGGCGCGGAGGAATCTTCTTTGGCCAGCGCGACGGCTTTCTGGATGCCGTCGAAATCGTCGATCGTGATCGAGAGGCCGATCGCAAGGTCGTCGACCGTGATGTAGTCGTTGTACGGCTTGAGCGCGGCCTGGAGCGAATCGATGTCGGTGCTGAGCACGATGCCCTGCGTGCCGTCCGAGTTCACGTAAATGTCCTGGCCGGGCAGGATGAAGTTCAGCACGGACGTGGTCCGCATCATGTTCCAGGAATCGTCGCTGATCTGGATGACCACGCCGGACGAGCTCGACACGTCCTGGTCGCCGTTCAGCGCCGCATACTCGGAAATGAGGTTGACGAGCCCGATGATGTTGTAGGTGGAATTCGTGCTCGTCGTGTCCGAAGCGGAGGTGGAAGCAGTGGTGCCGTCCACGCTCAAGGTCGTACCTCCGCCGGTCAGGGCGGAGAGAATCGAGCTGAGTTCAAGGCCGCCGGTCGATGCCGTGCCGCCGCCGAGAAGCGCGGAAAGCAGAGAGAGAGAACCGAGACTGGACAGGTCGAGGCCGCCGGTCGATGCCGTGCCGCCGCCGATGAGCCCGGAAAGCAGCGAGCTCAGGCCGTTGCCGCCGAGCAGGCCGGACAGTCCGGACAGAAGATCGGTCGAACCAGTGGAAGCAGTAGAGCCGTCCACGCTGATCCCGCTGCCGTTGTAAAGGTCGGTCAGGGAATCCAGAAGCTCGAAACCGTCCAGGTCGCCGCTGCCGATTCCGCTCAGGATGCCCGTCAGGCCGCTGAACAGGTTTCCGAGGCCGCCGAGGTTGCCGAGCACGGACAGGATATTGGTCGAGGAAGTGGAAGCCGTGCTGCCGTCCACGCTCAAGGTCGTGCCGCCGCCGGTCAGGGCGGAAAGGACCGAACTGAGGTCAAGGCCGCCGGTCGATGCCGTGCCGCCCGTCAGGCCGCCGAGAAGCGAGCTGAGGCTGGACAGGTCGATGCCGCCGGTGGAAGCCGTGGTGCCATCCAGGCTCAAGCTCGTGCCGCCGCCGAGCAGGCCGGAAAGCAGCGAGCTCAGGCCGTTGCCGCCGAGCAGGCCGGAAAGGATGTCAGTTGTACTGGTGGATGCCGTGGTGCCGTCCACGCTGATCCCGCTGCCGTTGTAAAGGTCGGTCAGGGAATCCAGAAGCTCGAAACCGTCCAGGTCGCCGCTCCCGATTCCGCCCAGAATGCCCGTCAGGCCGCTGAACAGGTTTCCGAGGCCGCCGAGGTTGCCGAGCACGGACAGGATATTGGTCGAGGAAGTGGAAGCCGTGCTGCCATCCACGCTCAACGTCGTGCCGCCGGTCAGGGCGGAAAGGATCGAACTGAGGTCGAGGCCGTCGGAAGAAGCAGTTCCGCCGGTCAGGCCGCCGAGAAGCGAGCTGAGGCTGGACAGGTCGATGCCGCCGGTCGATGCGGTGCCGCCCGTCAGCCCGCCGAGAAGGGAACTGATGGCGGAAAGGTCAAGGCCGCTTGTGGCCGCAGAGCCGCCAAAGACAGACAGTACCGAAGAAAGGCCGGAAAGCCCGCTCAAGCTCGATAGAAGATCAGATGTTCCGTCCACGCTCAAGGTTGTGTCGCCGCCCAGCAGACCGGAAAGCAGAGAACTGAAATCGCCGCCACCCAGGAGGCTGGAAAGCAGATCGCTCAGCCCGGACAGGTCACCAAGCTCGCCGTCAACGCTTAGGGTGGTATCTCCTCCGAGCAGCCCGGCAAGAAGATCGGAGAGACCGGACAGATCGCCAAGCTCGCCGTCAACGCTCAAGGTCGTATCGCCGCCAAGAAGTCCAGCAAGAATCTCGCTCAAGCCGGACAGATCGCCAAGCTCGCCGTCAACGTTCAAGGTCGTGTCGCCGCCGAGGAGGCCGGAGAGAAGATCGGAGAGACCGGACAGATCGCCAAGCTCGCCGTCAACGCTCAAGGTCGTATCGCCGCCGAGAAGACCGGCAAGTAGATCGGAGAGCCCGGACAGGTCTCCAAGTTCGCCGTCAACGCTCAAGGTCGTATCGCCGCCTAGAAGACCAGCACGAATCTCGCTCACGCCGGACAGCTCGCCAAGCTCGCCGTCAACGTTCAAGGTCGTGTCGCCG
>JAGCTY010000167.1 GCA_017963105.1 Lentisphaeria bacterium | reverse complement strand
TGCCCCGCCGCCGAGGAAGCCGGCTGCCGGCTCGTCATCCACCCCGACGATCCGCCGTTCCCGATGCTCGGCCTCCCGCGCATCTTCAGCACGGCGCAGGACGTGACCGAACTCCTGGCGATGGACGACAACCCGGCCAACGGCGTCTGCTTCTGCACCGGCTCGTTCAGCGGCCGCGCGGAAAATGACCTCGTGCCGATGTTCAAGAGCTGCGCCGACCGCGTCGGATTCGTGCATCTTCGCAGCACCGAGCACACGCCCGAGGGCAATTTCTACGAAGCCAACCACCTGGAAGGCGTCGTGGACATGTACGGCATGGTGAAGGCCGTCGTCGAAGAGCAGATCCGTCGCATCGAGGCGGGCCGCAAGGACTGGCGCATCGTGATGCGCCCCGACCACGGACATGTGATCGCAAACGACCTCAACGCTACCTCGCCCATCACGCCCGGCTATTCCGCGCTCGGGCGCATGAAGGGCCTCGCCGAACTCCGCGGCCTCGAATACGGCATCCTGCATGCCCTGTATCCGAAGTACCTCAAGTACTGCTCCAAGCAGGCTTGACAGAAGGTATTGCCAAAAAAAACGCACAGGCCCGGTTTCCACAATATGGAGACCGGGTTCCGTTTTTTGCAACATGGAAGCATTGAGGGGAATATGACCGAATCGGAGCTTTACAAGGAGCTTGGGACTCTGACCAGGCACAGGGACCAATGGGAAGCGAACATTCCTTATGTCCTGACGCTTCTGAACTCGGAGTCAACGAGGATTCAGGCGAAAGCGCTGTGGCTGCTCGGGGAAATGGGGCTCGCTTTCCCCTCGTCTCTGAAGGAGGGCATTTCCGCGGTCGCGTCTTTCCTCGACAGCACGGAACCGCTTCTGCGGGAACGTGCCGTCAATGCGTTCGGCAGGATCGGGCGCGCCGATTACCCCCTGGTCGAACCGTACTGGGCCGATCTGTTCAGGTTCGCCCGCGACGAAGCCGCAAATGTCCGGCTGAGCTTCATCTGGGCATCGGAGAACATTGCCACGAACACGCCCGATCCGTACGGCCCGTTCATGCCGGTCTTCGCGGAACTCCTGCACGACGGCGACGACAGAGTCCGCATGGAAGCGCCGGAAATCTTCCGCGTCCTCGGCAAACGCAGGCCGGAGTTCGTGCGCCCGTACCTCGAACAGCTGCGCGCGATTGCGGAGACCGACGGCAACCGCGTCGTGCGGATCCATTGTCTGGGCGCGATCCGCGCGGCGACATGCGTAAAATCGCGCCGGACAACTTGACTTTTGCGCGTCCCGGCTGTATCTTAATTTTAAGGGGCCTTAGGAGACAGTCCTTGTACGTGAGGCGTTGAATCCTCTGGTCAGCGTGGGGTGTGCCGACGTGCCGGTCCCCCACCCTGTTGTTTACTCGGAAGCAATCCCCAAAGAAGTCGCAACGAATTATCCCTCATCCCACGGTGCATCATGCCGAACGACGACATCGAAGTGAAACCTGACGCCGGAAAACCGGTCGACCGCGAGCCCGACACGCACCTGAAATTCCGGCTGCCGCGTCTGGGCTGTTTCTCGCTGTTCTTCCTGTTTTTCCTTGTCACGGCCTGGCTGCTGTTCCTGCTTTTCACCACGATGTTCGAACCGCCGATCGACTATGAAATGCCGACCGAACGCGTGACCGTGTCCGACCCGTGCAATGTCCTGCGCGAGGAAGACCGGGAAATCCTGACGCAGCTCGCAAACGAGGTGGCGGATCTGGGCGGATGCAGCGTCGCCGTGCTGTTCGTGGACGAGCGGTTCGCCGACTTCCGGAATCTGTTCGACGCCGTGCTTGCCGAGTGGGCGCCCGGTAAGGGCGTGCTGGTGATGTGCGGCATGGAAAAGGCGGAGACGTATTCCTACAACACCAACCTCAAAATGGCGCTGGTCGGCGGGGAATGGCGTCTGGCGGGGAGCAACGTGGAGAGGAGCCGCTGGAAGATTCAAAACGAAACCGCCTTCAACAAAGGGAATGCCGTGTTCCTGCTGCTGACCGACCTGAAGCAATCCCTGGAACGGGCAAAGGCGGATGACCTGCCGGAAGGCGTGCTCAACGATTATTCCGGCGTCTACTTCGAATCCGAATCCATCGAGGAGTCCGGCGGATTCCGGTATACCTCGGCTGTCATCAGCATCGTGCTCGGAGTCCTCGGCATCCTGTTCGGGCTGCTGATCTGGAGCATCGGACGCTCGAAACGGAAAAACTGTCTGGCGAACTGGCAGGACATCCGGGCGGAGTATGAAAGACGCCGCCCGAACGAACCGGAACTGGAGCTCAGAGATCGCAACGAATCGAACGAAAAAAAGGGCAAGTTCGGCTGTCTCCACCACCCGCTTCTGAAAGCGGCGGGGATCCTGTTCGGCACGTCTCTGGCCGCTCTCTGCATCATCGGAGGCATATACCTCACCGATGTACGTCAGGATTTCGCGTCCATAAATGAAACATGCAGGAGCGTCGACCTGGAGGCCGATGAACTCCGGGAGGCGCCGGACGGGCTCGTCGTCGACCTCGCCGATGCGTTCACGCCGGACGAGGAACGCATCCTGGCGGAGACGGTCGACCATCTGGAAAAGACCGTCGGCGGCCAGGTCCGCATCCTGACCATAAAAACCCTCGGCAGCAATGTGCTGGAGGACTACACGCTCGAAGTCGCGTCGAACTGGGGGATCGGCGAGGCGGGAAAGGATAACGGCGCGCTCCTCTTCCTCGCCATCGACGACCGGAGGAACCGCATCGAGGTCGGCTACGGCTGGGAAGGCACGCTGACCGATGCCCGCTGCGGCGACCTGCTGCGCGAAGTCGTGCCGGACCTCCGCGCGGAACATTACGCCGACGCCTGCGTGAAGATCGTCCAGCGCATGGAACAGTATCTGTCCGGGAACCCGGTCTTCGACCCGGACATCGGATTCGCCCAGAGGGGTGTCGTATTCGTCATTCCGTCCATCGAACCGCCGGTTCCGGCCCATGATCCCCGCGAACCGGATTTCCTCTCGGCGTTTCTCGGCATCTTCGGCATTCTGCTGGCCATGCTCGGCGTCGGGCTTGGCTATCTGGGACGCATCTATTCGACGTCACAGCCCGATTATTACATCTTCGACCCGGTCAAGTTCCGGGAAGAGCTTGCAAAAATAAGGAGCTCGTACCGATCGAGCGGTTCGTCCTCCGGCCACAGATCGAGTTCGCACAGGTCCGGCGGCTCCCACAGAAGCTCCGGCGGTTCCCATCGGTCGGGCGGCGGCGGCAGGTTCGGCGGCGGCGGGGCTTCCGGGCGCTGGTAGAAGGAACCGGAACGCGACGTGGCTTCCGCGTCAGACACATCGTGCACATCGTGCGGGCATCGGCAGAGGCATGGGCGTCCAGGCATCGTAAAATGGGACAAAAATGTGCCAATGCGACAGCATGGCGCGACATTTTGACACAGTGAGACGCACCGGAATGCGCGGAACAACGAACGGCATCGGAGAGCGCAATTCATAAGTAACTGCAGGATGAATTGTTTTTGAGAACGCCAAAAACTTGGCATCATGTATGCTTAAACAAATGGCGAACGCTCGAACAAATCATCAAACCTTTTACAGGAAAGG
Source organism: Lentisphaeria bacterium (assembly GCA_017963105.1). GTDB lineage: Bacteria > Verrucomicrobiota > Lentisphaeria > Victivallales > UBA1829 > UBA1732. The sequence goes on along the minus strand of JAGCTY010000167.1, from coordinate 459 downwards.
ACAGTTACTATGAGCAAGATTCTCGGTATTGACCTCGGCACCACCAACAGCTGCATGGCCGTCATGGACGGCAACACCTTCAAGATCATCCCCAACGCGGAAGGCGCCAACACGACTCCGTCCGTCGTCGCTTTCACCAAGACTGGCGAACGCCTCGTCGGCCAGACCGCAAAACGCCAGGCCGTCACGAACCCGAAGAACACCATCTTCTCCGTGAAGCGGTTCATGGGCCGCAAGTTCAACGAAGTGCAGGAGGAGATCTCCCGCGTACCTTATAAAGTGGTCGCGAACAACAACGGCGACGCCTGCATCGAGGCGAACGGCAAGACCTACACGCCGCCTGAGATTTCCGCCATGATCCTCCAGAAGCTGAAACAGGACGCGGAAGCGTTCCTCGGCGAGAAGATCACGGAAGCCGTCATCACCGTCCCGGCCTACTTCAACGATTCGCAGCGTCAG
>JAGCTY010000166.1 GCA_017963105.1 Lentisphaeria bacterium | reverse complement strand
CATGACGCCGCCGATGGCGGCCACGACCTGGAGCTGGGTGGTGCCTTCGTAGATGTTCGTGATGCGGGCGTCGCGGTACAGACGCTCGGCGTCGAAATCGTGCATGTAGCCGGTGCCGCCGTGGATCTGGATGCAGTCGTAGCAGATCTTGTTCGCGGACTCGGTGGAGAGCGCCTTCGACATCGGGGTCAGGACGTCGCAGAGGGAGACGTACATCTTGGCCTACTCGCGGATGGCCGGATCGGGTTTCTCCGCGCCTTCGGAGAGGTGCACGTACGCCTGGCGGAGGTCCACGCAGCGGGTCGTTTCGTACAGGAGCGCGCGGGACGCCGCCAGCTGGGTCTTCATGCGGGCGAGCATGTCGTAGATCGCGGGGAATTTGTCGATGCTCTGCTTGAACTGCTCGCGTTCGGAGGCGTACTTGCGGGCCTCGCGGTAGGCGGCCTCGGCGATGCCGACGGCCTGCGCGCTGATGGAGACGCGGGCGCCGTTCATGAGGGACATGACGTACTTGATGAGGCCGCGCTTGCGCATGCCGCAGAGTTCGGCCGGGACGTGGTTGAACTGCAGTTCGCAGGTGGCGACGCCGTGGATGCCCATCTTGTGTTCGATGCGGCGGACGACCAGCTGCGGGCACTTCTCGCAGATGAACATCGAGAGGCCGCGGCCGTCGGTGGTGCCTTCCTCGGAACGCGCCAGCACCAGGTGGATCTGGGAGCAGCCGTTCGTGATGAAGCGCTTCATGCCGTCGAGATACCACTTGCCGTCGGCGTCCTGCGTGGCTTTCAGGCGCACGGACTGGAGGTCGGAACCGGAATCCGGCTCGGTAAGGTCCATGGAGCCGTCGGCTTCGCCCGTGACGAAACGCGGGATGTATTTCTGGCGCTGTTCCTCGGAGCCGAACTCGCAGATGGTGTCGGCGATGTCCTGCAGGCCGAAGAGGTTCTGCAGGCTGGCGTCGGCTCGGGAGACCATTTCGGTCATCATCGTGTAGACGGAGAGCGGGAAATTGAGTCCGCCGTACTGGCGGGGCAGGATCACGCCCATGACGCCGGCGGCCTTCAGGTCGTTCAGGTTCTGGACCGTGAGCGGGTGGTAGGTCACGACGCCGTTTTCGAACTTCGGGCCTTCCTCGTCGACCTGGCGGGCGCGGGGGGCGATGCGTTCGCCTGCCACGTCGCCGATGACGTCGAGGATGCGGTGGAAGCTGTCGAGGGCGTCCTCGAAGCTTTCGGGGGCGGTGTCGTATTTCTGCGCCTCGGTGTAGTCTTTCTCAATGAGGCTCATCGCCTCCTGGATCTCGAGGTTGTCGAGGGTAAAGAGCAGATCGGCGTTGTCTGTAAAGAAGTTGGACATGATGGTCTCCTCAGGCTTTCGATTTGTACGCTTTGATCATCATCGGGATGACCTGGTTCAGGTCGCCGATGATCCCGTAATGCGCCACGGAGAAAATCGGCGCCGCCGGATCCGTGTTGATCGCGATGATCTTCTTGCTTTCCGCCATGCCGGCGCGGTGCTGCACGGAGCCGCTGATGCCGCAGGCGATGTAGAGTTTCGGACGGACCGTCACGCCCGTCTGTCCGACCTGGTGGTCGTGGTCGATCCAGCCGGCGTCGACGGCCGCGCGGGAAGCGCCGACCTGTCCGCCGAGCGTCCTGGCGAGCTCGTGGATGAGCTTGAAGTTCGCGGCGGAACCGACGCCGTAGCCGCCGGCGACGATGATCTGCGCGCCCTTCAGGTTCACGGTCTTCTCCTGGCGGACGCGTTCGATGACCTTCACGACCATCTCCTGCGCGGTCAGGGCCGGGGTGACGCGGGTGACCGTGCCGGTGCGGGAGGCATCGGGTTCGCCCATCTTCATCACGCCCTCGCGGACGGTGACCATCTGCGGATCTTCCCAGGTGTTCACGATGGTGGCGATGATGTTGCCGCCGAACGCGGGACGGATCTGCATGAGTTTGTTCTTGTAATACTTGCCGTGGACCTTGTCGTCGAAATCGTCGATGCGGAGGTCGGTGCAGTCGGCGGTGAGGCCGGCGAGCTTCTCGGACGCCACGCGCGGAGCCAGTTCGCGGCCCTTCATGGTCGCGCCGAACATGAGGATGTTCGGGCGGTGTTCGCGGATGAGGTCGACGATGACCTTGGCGAACGGGAGGACGGTGAAGGGTTCCAGGCGCGGGTCTTCCACGAGGAAGACGTTGTCGCAGCCGTACTGGAAGAGCGCGGTGCAGCAGTGTTCCACACCGTTTCCGAGAAGGAGCGCCTCGACCTTGACGCCGAGCTGGTCGGCGAGTTCACGGCCTTTGCAGACGAGTTCCAGGCTCACGTCGGCGATCTTGCCGCCTTCCTGTTCGATGAAAACCCAGACGTTTCCGATAGCGGTATTTTCCATTTCGCTCACCCCAGAGTATGGTCTTCGATAAGTTCGTGTACGAGATTGCCGACGGCTTCCTGCGTCGGCGCGACTTCCTGGAAGTTCCCGGCAGTCAGGACGACGCTCAGGATGTGCTTCACGTTGGTCGGGGAACCGGCCTTGCCGAGGCGGTTGAATTCATCCTGCGGCACGCAGTATGCAGCGTTCCATTCCTGGATCAGCAGGCCCTTCGCGGAAAGCGCGGCGATCTCCTCCTCCGTGGCGGGAGCGCCCTTGGCGGCCGCGATCTCGGACGGGGTTTTCGCTTTCTTGTACTTGATAATGCGGGAAGCGTTCTGCGGGCGGGGCTGGCTGGCGTCGACCACGGTCAGGAGAGCGGGCAGCGGAGCCTCGAGCACCTCATAGCCGCCTTCGATGGCGCGCTTCGCACGGATCTTGCCGTCGCCGAGCTCCTGAACCTCCTGCACATAGGAGATCTGCGGGATGCCGAGCTTTTCAGCGATCTGAGGTCCGACCTGGGCAGTGTCGCCGTCGATGGCCTGGCGGCCGCAGAGGACGAGGTCGAAATGCCCGACCTTCTTCGCCAGACGGCTCAGCGCGAAGCTGGTGGCCAGCGTATCGGAACCGCCGAGCGCGCGGTCGGTAAGCAGCACGGTTTCGTCGGCGCCGCGGAACAGAGAATCGCGGAGGATGCCGGCGGCGGCGGGAAGCCCCATCGTCGCGACGATGACTTTCGCGCCGTAACGGTCCTTCAGCTGGAGTGCCAGCTCAAGGGCGTTCAGGTCTTCGGGATTGAAAATAGCGGGAAGCGCCGGACGGTTGATGGTTCCGTCGGGCTTCATGGCGTCGCCCGTAACATTCTTCGTGTCCGGGACTTGCTTCACAAAAACGAGGATTGTGCAGCTCAT
>JAGCTY010000165.1 GCA_017963105.1 Lentisphaeria bacterium | reverse complement strand
CGTGAAGCAGATCGTCCCGCAGGGCGTCGAAGGCATGGTCCCCTACCGCGGCTCCCTCAGCGAAGTCCTCTGCCAGTTCATCGGCGGCCTCCGCTACTCCCTCGGCTACTGCGGCACCAAGACCATCCCCGAGCTCCGCGCCCGCGCCAAAGTCACGCGCGTCAGCCCCTCCGCCCTGAAGGAGGCGCATCCGCATGACATCATCATGACGCGAGACGCGCCGAACTACATGCAGGAAAACTGAGCCGGCTTTTCATCCGGCTATTTACCACGGGAAAGATCGCGGATTATGTTCAAATTTCTGATCTCTCTGCTGATCTCTCCCGTGCTTTTTCTGCTCGTGCTGGACGGCATCGCAGCCGCCATCTGCTGCTGGCTGGTCTCGCGCGGGTTCTCCGGCGCGGAATCCGCCGTGCATTCGGCGAAGGCGACCGCGTATTTCATGATCGCAAGCGGGCTCACGTTGAGCGTGGTCTGCGTGGCGGCCGGCATCCCGCTGATGATCCTGTCGTTCATCTTCAAGAGCTGGCGGCGCGCGCTCCTCTGCATCGGCATCACGATCGCCGCCGCCGCGCTCTGGCGGTACTTCATGCTCCTGCCGTACTTCCTCTGAGGCGGATCGCGTTATGCTCATCGTCGCCGACTCAAAAATCCCGTATCTCAAGGGCGTTTTCGAGCCCTATGTTGACATGCGCTTCCTCGATCCCGGCGAGATTACGCCGGAAGCCGTCCGCGACGCCGACGCGCTAATCGTCCGCACGCGCACGAAATGCGACGCGGCGCTCCTCGAGCATTCCCGCGTCAGGATCGTCGCCACCGCCACCATCGGCACCGACCACATCGACACCGACTGGTGCGGCGTGCACGGAATCTTCTGCAGGAACGCCGCCGGATGCAACGCCGCGTCCGTGGCGCAGTACATGACCTCGGCGCTGCTCAGAATCTCGCTCCGGCACAACGCGGATTTGAGGGGGAAGACGCTCGGGATCGTCGGCTGCGGAAACGTCGGCACAAAGGTCGCCGCCGCGGCCGCAGCGCTCGGCATGAACGTGCTCCTGAACGACCCTCCGAGGGTGAGACGGGAGAAGCTGACGGGCTTCGTCGATCTCGAAACGATCCGGCGCGAGGCGGATTTCATCACGCTCCACGTGCCGCTGTGGGGAAACGAATACGGGTCGGCCCTGACGTTTCATTTGGCGGACGAGGCTTTCTTCCGCGGGCTGAAACGGAAGCCATTTTTCTTCAACGCCTCGCGCGGAGACGTCGTGGACGAACCGGCGCTGAAGGATGCGATCAGGACCGGGCTCATTGCGGGCGCCGTGCTGGACGTCTGGCACAACGAGCCGGAGATCGACCGCGAGCTGCTGTCGCTCGTCGATTTCGCCACGCCTCATATCGCGGGGTATTCCGCCGACGGCAAGGCGAACGGCACGGCGATGGCGGTCGAAGCCGTGGTGAAAGAAAGTTTCTGGATCAACTATTCTTATAACGCCCTGGGCCCCATGCGCGAGTCCATTCAGCAGGTGAAAGCGGATATCCTGGCGAAGGTCCCCGCGCCCGCCAATCCGGTCATCACGCTCGATCCCGCCTCGCCGCATCCGCTCGCGGATGCCGTGTTCGCGTCCTACGACATCGCCGAGGACGATGCCGCGCTCCGCATCGCGCCGGAGAATTTCGAAGCGCTGCGCGGCTCCTACCGCGTCCGCCGCGAGTTCCCCGCCTATACCGTGCGTTCGGACAGGCCCCTGCCCTCCGCGCTCCGCGACACGCTCAAGCAGCTCGGATTCCACGTGGAATAAGCCGGGCTGACCAACCTGTGCTTCCCTGCCCGTTTTTTGCACGTTTTCGGCTGCGCGGGCGCACATTTTCTATCTGAAACGCGCGTTTTCCGGAAAAAGATTCCAAAACGGCTTGAAAAACGGGGCAATCCGGAGTAGAGTATGTTCAGGAATCCTTTCAGCTTCAATCGCGGATTCCGAGATCCAACCACACAACACGGGAGACATGACCATGAGCATCAATATCCTTTCCGAGAGCAATTTCGACAGTATCGTCGGCACGAAGCCCGCGCTGATCGATTTCGGCGCCGAATGGTGCGTCTACTGCAAGAAGATCGCCCCGATTATCGAGGAGATCGCCGCCGAAAAAACTGACCTGGTGTTCGGCTATATCGACGTCGACCTCCAGCCCATGCTTGCTGCGAGATTCCGCGTCCACAGCCTGCCGACCGTGCTGCTCCTGAAGGACGGCCAGGTCGTGAAACAGTTCCTCGGCGCGCAGTCGAAAGAGACGTATCTGAACGCCATCAACGAACTCTGATCCGCCTTTTTTGAACCCGGCCCGGCTTTTCCCCCGCCCGCGGAGACTTCATTCATCATGCCCGGCTCCCTCTTCCCCGGTTCCAGCATCCCATCCGGCATCCGCACCGTCTACGCTTCCTTCAGCGGCGGCGCGGACTCTCTGGCGCTGCTCGCATGCCTGTCCGAGCTCAGGAAGGACGCGCCGTGGGAACTCCACGCGGTGCATTTCGAGCACGGCATCCGGGGCGCGGAGAGCCTGGCCGACGCGGAATTCTGCCGGGAAGTCTGCGAAAAGCTTGATGTTCCGCTTCAAGTCGTCCCTCTGAACGTCCCGGACCGTGTTCAACCCGGCGAGGGCACGGAGGCCGCCGCCCGGCGTCTCCGTCAGGAGGCATGGCGGGAAATCATCCGTGAAACCGAACAACAGCCCGCGGCGGTCGCGCTGGGGCACAACGCCGACGATCGGATCGAATCGCTGTTCCTGCGACTCATGCGCGGCTCGAACATGTCCGGGCTTCATGCGCTCCGCGCCGTCCGCGAGTTCAACGGCGTCGTCTGGCTCAGGCCGCTGCTGGAATTCTCCCGCGCCGAGATCGAAGCATATCTCGCGGAACGCGGCTTCAAGACCTTCCGCACCGACTCCACCAATCTGCAAAACGACTACGACCGCAACAAGTTGCGCAATGTGGTCCTGCCAACACTGTACCGCGAGTTTCCGCGCGCCCGCGCCGGAATCCTGACCGCGCTTCATGCCATCGAGGACGACGCGGCGGCGCTCGACGATGCCGCGGACGAGGCGTTCCGGCGGGCGTTTCGGCACGGCGGCCTGGACCTGGAATCGCTGAAACGGCTTCCGCCCGCGCTTCTGCCGCGCGTCCTGCGCCTGTGGCTTGACGGACAGATCCCCGACCGCCATTTCATCGAGCGCCTCCGCGATCTGCTGGATTCCGGGAGCATGCGTTCCTCCGCCGGCCGGATCACGGTCGAGGGCGGCGGCGTTTTCCTGTGGAAAAAAGGTCTGCTGCGGAAAGCGGACGAAGAACCGCCCGAACCGGAGGCCCCTGTCCTGTGGGACTACCGGGCGACCCCGGCGGTGCGTTTCGGCAGGACCGTCCTGCGGTTCCGCGGGGAAGTCTCCGGCGGGGAAATACCGTCCGGGACGGATTCGGTTCTCTTTGATGATAAGATGTTTCCAAATAAACTTGGAGTCGCATCCCGGCGTCCCGGCGACGCCATGACGCCTTTCGGGGCGGAGTATTCCGTTTCGCTCAAAAAGCTTTTCACCGATGCCCATGTTTCTGCCGCGGACCAGCCCCTTTGGCCCGTGGTACGGAGCGCCGATACCCCGGAGGAAATCCTGTGGATACCAAGCGTCCGGCGGTCCGCGCTGTCCCCTGTCGATCCGGCAAAACCGTTTCGGGGCCTGTTGTTTTCCTCGGAACCCCTTGTGGATGTGACGGCTGCGGTAATCGGCGGTCCGAACGGACGGATCCTGGTGTGTTCGCGTCCGGCGGGCACGCATATGGCGGGGAAATGGGAGTTTCCGGGCGGCAAGATCGAACCCGGGGAAACGGCGGAGGCGTGCATCCGGCGCGAAATCCGCGAGGAACTCGGCATGGAAATCTCCGTCGGCCCGGTCCTGACGGTCATGGAACACGACTACGGCGTCAAATATGTGCGCGTGACGTTTTTCCTGGCGGTCTCGGACGATGCCCCGTCGGCAAAGGACCGTCAGGAGTTCCAATGGGTTACGCCGGACGGGATCGTTTCGGTGGATTTTCTGGACGCCGACCGGCCGGTTTCCGAAGAAATCCGAAAAAAATCAGAAAAAATATCCGATATATACAATAAGATGCGCCAAAAAAGCGTTAAATGGGTATCGAAGCAACCATAATGGAATTTCGAGACATGGAAACAGATAAAACCGATCTGGAGCTTATCCAGGAATTCCAAAGTGGATCAAGTCCCGCTTTTGATGCTCTTTACGAACGATACAGACGTCCGCTTTACGGCTATGTGAACCGGCAGATGCAGGGGCACACCAGCCAGGCGGACGACGTATTCCAGCAGACATGGATGCGCGCGATCGACAACCTGTCGACCTACCGCGACCAGGAGAAATTCTCCGCATGGCTCATGAGGATCGCCCACAACCTCATCATCGATTATTACCGCTCCCTGAAACGGAGAGCCGAGGACGAACTGGACGAGACTTACGGGGACACCACGGAGGACACCTCCGGCGAGGCGCCGGGCAGCGGCATGGACGAACGCGAACGCGCCAGACGGCTCACCGAGGCGCTGAACTCGCTGACGCCCGAACTGCGCGAGGTCTTCCTGCTGCGCCGGGAGAATATCCCGTTCCAGCAGATCGCGAAAATCCAGAACTGCTCCGTGAATACGAGCCTCGCCCGTATGAGATATGCAATCAAACAACTGACGAACAAACTGAAAGACTGGGAATCTGACAATTCCTGAGGTGAAACCATGAACATTTGTGAATTTATACAAGAGAAAGTCGCGATCGGCGAGATCAATGACGACGTCTTGGCGCATCTTCGCATTTGTCACGAGTGCAAAGCATTTGCCGACGATCTCGAACGTTTCCTCTCCTGCGAACTGCCGGAGGTCGAGCCCCCGAAGCATGTCGACGACGCCGTCCGCGCCGCCGCTGCCGAGGTCGCGGATGTTAACCGTTTCCTCAGCGCTCTGCCGGATATCGAACCTCCGAAGCACGTCGACGATGCAATTCGCGCTTTTGCGCAGGATGTCGCGACTGCAAACCGTCTTCATCGCGTCCTGCCGGACATCGAGCCTCCGAAGCACGTCGACGATGCCGTCCGCACTGCCGCCGCGTTCCACGCATCCTCCCATGTCCGCAGAATCCGCTTTGCGAAAGCGGCCCGCATCCTGATCCCGGTTGCGGCGGTCCTTGCTGTCTGCTTCCTCTTCTTCTTCGACCCGATGGCGACGGCTCCCCAGCAGCCGCTGGCGGTCCCGACGCAGGCGACTGCGGCTGCCGACTGGACCGGCGCGGTCATGGACGGCGAACTGACGAAGGTTTCCATGGAGCTGACGAGTTCCATGGCCGATCTCTCGCTCTCCGACACCGACCTTCTGATCGCCCAGCTCGAAGCCGATTTCGCGGCCTGCGCGGAAAATTAAGTCTGGTCTAATTCTCAAGCCCCGGAGATACAGCCATGACCGCTACTCGGAAAATCCTGCTTGTTTTATTCTGTACAGCCGTTTCCGCCGCGCTCGCCGCGCAGGAGGCGAAGGATGATGCGTCCAAATCCGACGAAAAACCGAAGACGGAGCAGAGAAATTCCACGCAGACGGGGCAGATTCCGATGATCTTCAGTTTTCCCGGACAACAGCCGGGGCAGAATCCCTGGAGGTTCGAAGGTGCGCCCGGCGGCAGGGATGAGAAAAAGGAAGACGGGAAAAAGGACGAAAAGAACAATGATAATCCGTGGCAGAATTCGCCGTGGGGACAGCCCGGCGGCGGTTTCGGCGGTTTTGGCGGCGGACCCGGTTCCGGCAATCCCTGGGAATCCGGCTTCGGCGGCGGTTTCGGCAATCCCTGGGATACGGGATTCGGCGGCGGCTTCGGCGGCGGACCCGGGTTCAATCCTTGGGACGACGGCCCGATGTTTTTCGGCAGATCCGGCAGCTTTTTCGGATTGGAAAGACCGTGGGAAAACAACGGCGGCAACAACGATAAAGAGAAAAAAGACGATTCATCTCCGTTCGGCGGCAGAGGCCGTTCCAACGGACTTTTCGGTTCCGGCAATCCGTGGATCGATATTCCGGTTTCCCCGTTGACATTTGGTCTCGGAAGACCTGGCGTCGGTTCCGGCATGGGCGGCGGTTTCGGCGGAGCCCCCGGCGGTATGGGCGGCGGCTTCGGCGGCGCACCCGGCATGGGCGGCCCGGGTATGGGCGGCGGTTTTGGCGGAGGCCCCGGCATGGGCGGCGGCTTCGGCGGTACCCCCGGCGGTATGGGCG
>JAGCTY010000164.1 GCA_017963105.1 Lentisphaeria bacterium | reverse complement strand
GCTGCTCCCGGTGGCGCTCCCGCGGGCGGTATGCCCATGGGCGGCGGCCTCCAGATGCCTGCCGGCGGTTTCGGCGGCGGTATGGGCGGCGGCTTCGGCGGCGGCCAGGGCGGAATGCCCCCGATGGGCGGCTTCGGCGGCGGCATGGGCGGAATGCCCCCGATGGGCGGCGAAGGCGGAATGCCTGATTTTGGCGCCATGTTCGGCGGCCAGATGCCCGATTTCGGCGCCATGTTCGGCGGCATGGGCGGCATGCCTCCGATGGGCGGCGGTGAAGGCGGCGCGCCTGGTGGATTCCCCGGCTTCGGCGGCGGTATGCCTCCGATGGGCGGCGGCGAAGGCGGCGCTCCGGCCGGCGGCATGGGCGGCTTCCCGATGATGGGCGGCTTCGGCGGCTTCGGCGGCATGGGCGGCTTCCCCGGCATGGGCGGAGCTCCCGGCGGTCAGCAGCAGGAAGCCAAGCCGGACAAAGGCAGCCAGCTTCCGAAGGGATACAACGCCGACGGCCCGACCTATGTGAAGGTCGACCTCTGCAAAGCCGACAAGAAGTGCCCGATCTGCTCCCTCTGGGATGCGGATAAGAAAGAATGGAAAGACATCGAGCCCCCGAAGAAGACCGGTGGCGGCGGCATGGGCATGTTCGGTATGATGGGCGGCTTCGGCGGCGGTGGCGGCGGCGTCATGACCAATGGCGGCCAGCCGATCGGCGTCAAGCAGATGGCCGACATCAAGTTCGCGGCCGACGGCTCCAGCTCCCAGTACATGGACGGCTATCTCCCCGAGATCAAGGCGGGCGAGAAGGCCCCGGCAATCCTCTACATCCACGGCGGCGCCTGGATGGGCGGCAGCGCCCGCGGCTGCAACGCCGGGTTCTTCGATCGCCTCGTGAAGGCCGGCTATGCCGTCTTCTCCCTGAACTATCGTCTCTCCAGCGAAGCTGCGTTCCCGCGTCCGATGAACGACGCCAAGGCCGCCGTCCGCTGGATCCGCGCCCACGCGAAGGAACTCAACCTCGATGCTGACCACATCGGCACCATCGGCGACTCCTCCGGCGGACACATGGCGGGCTTCCTCGGCACCACCAGCAACCTGAAGGGCCTCATGATGGGCGATATCGGCGACAACGCCGAATATTCCTCCTCCGTCCAGGCCGTCGTCGACCTCTTCGGCCCGATGAACGTCCTCACCATGGACGAGCAGGCCGCGGCAGGCGCCGGCTCCATGATGGGCCGTCATGACGCTGATGGCGGACCGTACAGCAACTACGTCGGCGTCGGCATTGCCAGCATCCGCAACACCGATCCCGCTCCCGCGCAGCGCGCCGATCCGGGCATGTATGCCCACACGCTCGATAAGAAGACCGCTCCGGCCTTCCTGATCCAGCACGGCACCGCCGACAACGTGGTTCCGATCGGCTCCTCCAAGGAATTCCGTGACACCGTCGCCAAGTACGTCGGCGATGACAAGGCGATCTTCGAATCCTTCGAAGGCGCTGCCCACGAAGATGGTCGCTTCTTCGACGAGAAGAACTCCAAGCGCATCATCGAATTCCTCGACAAGTATCTGAAGCCCGCGAAGAAGTAATCTTCCGGACGTCGAATACGATTCGATTCCTAGCACTCCGGCCCTCAAAAAGCCGGAGTGCTTTTTCATATCCTGAAAGGGCAGGGGAAGGGAAAAAGAGGAAAGGGAGAGAATCGTCAACAGACGAGCTGATATCCGTTCGATCAAAAGAAAAAATACTTTTTCTGAAATCATTTGCTTGCAATTTAAATGGATATGCAGTATATTATCATGCAAACAGAAAACAATCATACGAGCGAGGAGGAATAAACATGGCAAACACATTGGTACAATTCAGAATCGATGACGATCTGCGCCGGCAGGCGAACGAGCTGTGCTTGAAGCTGGGACTGGACCTTTCGACCTATCTGCGCATGAGCCTTACCAGACTGGTTCAGGAGCAGGGCGTGCCGTTTGCCCTGAAACTGAACACCGTCCCGACGTCGGAAGAAGCCATTGCGGCGATGAAAAGAATCTCCGCCATTTCCCGGGCGAATGGCACCTCGAAGATGACATTGGATGAGATCAACGCGGAAATCTCCGCGACGAGGAAACGCCGGAAATGATCTATGCGGCGATTGACACCAATGTGCTGGTCTCAGCCCTGTTGAATTTCCATTTCAAACCAGGAGAGGTCCTTCTTTCCGTGTTTAACGGGGAGGCCATTCCTCTGGTGAATGAAGATATCCTTGCAGAATATCGCGAGGTCCTCGCACGGAAAAAGTTCCGTTTCCCGCCTGAACTGGTCGAAATCATCCTGACACGGCTTGCGGCATGTTGCCTGAATGTTTCAGCTGTTTCCGAAGACTATCCCGAGGTCACCGACCCGAAAGACCGCTGCTTCTATGCCGTGACCATGTCGGAGAGACAAAATGAAGACGCCCTGCTTGTTACCGGAAACATACGCCATTTCCCGGTAAAGCCATTCGTTGTGACTCCGGCACGGTTTCTTGAAATTCTTCAAGCTTACAGGAAACAGTAGCACCCAGGGAAAAGGTGGTTGCTGCATTACGGGGTTCGTTTCAGGTGTTCGAGCAGCTATTTCGTCGGCTCCGTGGAGTGTTTTTCGAGCTCGCGGATTGCTTGTTGCGCGTCCGGATTGCCGTCGTCCGCGAGTTCCCGCAGTGCGCGCGCGGCATCCTCATTGTTGTTCCTCAGAACCAGGTCTTTGAGAAAGCCAATCGCCTTTGCATTACCCTTTTCCGCTATGGAAATGAGCGTACGGAGAGCCTCTTCATTGTCACCGGCAAGGAGATAGAGTGCGCGAACAGCATCCTGATTCCCTTTGTTCGCCAGGTCTGTGAACTTGCCTAAAACCTCCATATCACCTTTTTGTGCCATTTGCAACAGAGGAAAATACACATGCCCTCTGATGCTTTCTCCTTTTTCCGCAAGATTCATAAGCGTGTCTTTTGCCTCTTTGTTTCCTTTTTCCGCAAGGTCTCCGAGATAGATCGGAGCCGAGTCTAAAGAAGTTGCCGAAGCGATCTTCTGAAGTCCCCGTATTGCGTCCGTACGTCCATTTTTCACCGCGTCGTGGAACAGAAGAGCGGCTTTATCCATGTATTCGATTCCCGTTATTCCGTTATAATATCCTTCGGCGAGTTCGTACATCGCGTCGGGATCGCCATTCTCCACCGCCGTCTTCAATTCTTCAACTCTTTCCAGGGATCTGAACAGAATATGAGCTTTTTCGTTCCCCTTGGACGCGGATTTTCCCAGCCAGTCCATACCTCTCTTTCTTAACGGCGCATTTCCGTAGTTGATTTGGAACACGCCAAGATAATACATCGCATCGGGATCGCCGGATTTGGCCCTCTTATGGAATGTGTTTTCCGCCTTGGACCTCCATTCGGCGGCGCCGGCCGTCTTCTCCACGCCTTTTCGGTTGTTACAGCACTGGGCTAGCATGAACTGCGCGTGCGGATTGTCCTTTTCCGCTGCAATCCGGAAATAATCCGCCGCGGTCTTCCAGTCCTCCGCCGCGTATGCCGCCATGCCCTTTTCATAGTCCTCCCGGCCATCGTCCCGGAACATGAAGACAAGGGCAACGGCAATGAGGAACACCAAAACGAGTCCCGCATTCAATAGCTGGTGTTTTTCAAGCTTTTTCATGGGGGCTCCTGTTTTTAAAAGCCGCCGGAGATCGGTCCGGCGGCGCTGTGAAATCAGAACGTGAGGGAGTTCAGATAGCGGCAGGCGGCGAGTGCGGCGGTGGCGCCGTCGCCGATGGCGGTCGCGATCTGGCGGACGCCTTTGGCGCGGCAGTCGCCCGCGACGAACACGCCGGGTGTCTTCGTAAGGCAGGCTTCGTCCGAGGCGACGAACCCGCCCTGGTCGAGGTCGCAGACGTCCTGGAACGGCTTGTTGTCGGGCATCTGTCCGATGGCGACGAACACGCCGTCGAGCGTGAGCTCGAATTTTTCGTCCGAAGCGGTGTTTTTGAGTTTGATCCCGGTGAGCTCCTTGTCGCCGAGGAGTTCGGTCACGACCGTGTTGTAGACGATCTTCACGTTCGGGCGCGATTTCAGAATCTGGGCGAGGCTTGCCTCGCCCGTGAGCTTCGGCAGGTTCTGGACGATCGTGACGGTCTTCGATGTCTCGGAGAGCAGTACGGCGTCCTGGAGCGCGGTGTTGCCGCCGCCGATGACCGCGATATCCTTGTCCTTGTAGAAATCGCCGTCGCAGAGCGCGCAGTAGGAGATGCCGCGTCCGACGAGTTCATCCTCGCGGGGGAGTCCGAGCGGTCTGTGGCGGGACCCGGCGGCGACGATGACGCTTTTGCAGAGGTACTGCGTGCGCTGCGTGACGACGGACTTGATCCTGCCGTTGTCGTGGATGGCCGTGACCTCGTCGAGTTCCAGCTCGGCGCCGTGGTGGATCGCCTGGTCGACGAGCTTCTCGCCGAACTCCGCGCCGGAGAGCGCGAGGAATCCGGGGTAGTTCTCGACCTTGGGCGAATACACGATCTGCCCGCCGAAGGACTCGCGTTCCAGGACCATGACCGTGCGGCCCGCGCGGCGCGCATAGACGGCGGCTGTGAGGCCTGCCGGCCCGGCCCCGACGATGATGATGTCGACCATACCCGAAACCGCTCCTTTCCGTTACTGTGCCACGGCGGCGGATTCTTCGATGAAGCGGCGGATGTTGGAGACGTTCTCGAACTTCTCCATCTTGCCGCCGCGGATCACGACGAGCGTGGGGGCCTGGCGGATATCGTACAGGTCGACGGATGCGATGTCTTCGTTGGCGAGGATCACGTCGTAATTGATCGCGGCCTGGTCGAGGAAGCGTTTCGCCATCTTGCAGTTCGGGCAGGTGCTGGTGGCGAAGAGAATCACGCGGTCGGAAGTGCCTGCCGCGGCGGGCGCGGGCTTCTCGACGGGATGCTCGGTGGATTCATGCGCGGGCGCCTCGTGGTGCTTGATGGCGTGGTGCATGGACTTGCCGATGTCGTAGGTCTTGCGGTCCTTGTACTCCTGCGACTTGCCGTCGTTCCAGTTCTGGACGGGGCGGTAGTAGCCGGTGATGCGGCTGTAGACTTCGGTCTTCTCGCCGCACTTGGCACAGGTCTCCTTCTCGCCGGCGATGTAGCCGTGGTTCTTGCAGACGGAGTAGGTCGGGGAGAGGGTGTAGTAGGGCAGGCGGTAGTTCTCGGCGATCTTGCGGACGAGGTTCGCGGCGCTCTTCCAGTCCGGGAGCTTCTCGCCGAGGAAGGCGTGGAAGACTGTGCCGGAGGTGTAGAGGGTCTGGAGCTTGTCCTGGATGTCGAGCGCGGAGAAGATGTCGTCCGTGTAGCCGACGGGCAGGTGGGAGCTGTTCGTGTAGTACGGGGCGTCATCGTCGCCCTTGGACGCCGTGATGATCTCGGGGAAGCGCTTGCGGTCGTGCTTGGCGAGGCGGTAGGCGGTGGATTCGGCGGGCGTGGCTTCGAGGTTGTACAGGTCGCCGTACTTCTCCTGGTAGTCGGAGAGGCGTTCGCGCATGTGGTTGAGGACCTTCGCGGTGAAGTCCTGCGCGGCGGGGTCGGTGAGGTCGCGGCGGACCCACTTCGCATTGAGGCACGCCTCGTTCATGCCGACGAGCCCGATGGTGGAGAAGTGGTTGTCGAACTTGCCGAGGTAGCGCTTCGTGTACGGATAGAGGCCTTCGTCGAGGAGGCGCGTGATGACCTCGCGCTTGATCTTCAGCGAACGCGCCGCGATGTCCATCATGTGGTCGAGGCGCTTGTAGAAGTCCTCCTCGTCCGTGGCGAGGTAGGCGATGCGCGGCATGTTGATGGTCACGACGCCGATGCTGCCGGTGCTTTCGCCGCTGCCGAAGAAGCCGCCGGATTTCTTGCGGAGCTCGCGGAGGTCGAGGCGCAGGCGGCAGCACATGCTTCGGATGTCGCTCGGCTCCATGTCGCTGTTCACGTAGTTGGAGAAGTAGGGCGTGCCGTACTTCGAGGTCATTTCGAAGAGCAGGCGGTTGTTCTCGGTCTCGCTCCAGTCGAAGTCGCGCGTGATGGAGTAGGTCGGGATCGGGTACTGGAATCCGCGTCCGTTGGCGTCGCCCTCGATCATGGTCTCGATGAACGCCTTGTTGATGAGGTCCATCTCCGCCTTGCAGTCCTTGTACTTGAACGGCATTTCCTTGCCGCCGACGATCGCGGGCAGCTCGGCGAGGTCGTTCGGCACGGTCCAGTCGAGCGTGATGTTGGAGAAGGGCGCCTGCGTGCCCCAGCGGGACGGGGTGTTCACGCCGAATATGAAGGATTCGATGCACTTCTTGACCTGGTCGTAGTTGAGGTTGTCGGCCTTCACGAACGGCGCGAGGTAGGTGTCGAAGGAGGAGAACGCCTGCGCGCCCGCCCATTCGTTCTGCATGATGCCGAGGAAGTTTACCATCTGGTTGCAGAGGGTGGCCAGGTGGGACGCGGGGGCGCTGGTGATCTTGCCGGGGACGCCGCCGAGGCCTTCCTGGATGAGCTGCTTGAGGGACCAGCCGGCGCAGTAGCCTGTGAGCATGGAGAGGTCGTGCAGGTG
>JAGCTY010000163.1 GCA_017963105.1 Lentisphaeria bacterium | reverse complement strand
GTGGGAACGGAACTTCTTCACCATGCGGCGGACGCGTTCCGTCGCGATCACGCGGCCTTCGGGAGACTGGCTGCCGGAGATGAATCCGCCGGGCTCGGCGTAGTACAGGAGGCCCTGCTTGTCGGCTTCCTGAAGCACGATGTCCTGGCCCATGTGGCGGTGGAAGTTCAGCATGTTCATGCCGAAGTCCTTCGCGGCCTTGATCTGCTTGGCGGCGTATTCGGGCAGGGGGATGGTGCCGGTGACGGGCCACCAGCCCCAGCTGATCGCGGAACGCAGCACGATGCGCTTGCCGTTGAGGCGGAACATGGCGTCCTTGCCGACGCCTTCGGGGCCGAACCAGCGGAATCCGAACGTCTGGACCTCCTCTTCATCGCCGATCTTCACGCTCATGGAGTACAGGTTCGGGTTGTCGAGGTCCCACAGTTCCGCGTTTTCGTACGTGAACCTGCGGGTGATGAGGTTTTCGCCGGGCTTGAGCTTGACGGTTTCACCCGCCATGACGGGGACATTGTCCTGCACGAGGCGGACGGTGCAATCCTCCTCGACGTCCTTGCCGGTGTCGTTGACCGCGGTGATGCGGACTTCGACCGTCTTCGGATCGGGGGTGTTCATGATGTACACATCGTCGATATAGACGGGATCGGTGATCTCGAGGGAGACATGGCCGGTCACGCCGCCGACGGCGCGTCTGCCGTTCAGCTTGACGCCGTTCCAGGTGAACGGGATGTAGTCGGTCCAGTCGTAGTCGCCGCCGGGGTTGGTGATGCGGATGTCGAGCGCGGCGGTGTCGCCCTTCTTGAGCTTGCCGGTGATGTCCACCGTGAACTCCGTGTCGCATGCGGAATCGCACGCGATGAGCTCATGGTTCAGGTAGATTTCTGCCTGGTACGTGAGCGCGGAGAAGCGGAGGAACACCTTCTTGCCCGTGAGGTCCTGGTCGACCTTGAACGTGCGGCTCCACCACGAAACGCCCTGCAGCGGCTGCCAGAAGTTTTTCGGGTCGATCGTGTAGTCCTTTTCCAGCGCGGACATGTCCGTGAAATACTGTTCGACCGTGCCGGGGACCGACACGTCCTTGCGGTCCGCCTGCGAGAGCCCTTCCCAGCCGCCGGTCGGCAGATGTTTGGAGACCTGGTCGAGCGGCGTGCCGGGGACGACGACCTTTTCGGACTGCCACTTTGCGTCGGTGTCGCGCCAGAGTTTCCAGCCGGAGCCGGAGAGGCTGACGACTTCGCGTGCTTCGGCGGTCTGCCAGAGCATTCCGGCCGCGAGCGCGAGGATGAAGAGGGATTTTTTCATGTTTCCTGTTCCTGTTCAGTTCGGGGGTGATTTGTTTTAGGAAATAATTTTTTGATAATATAACCTCATGAGCGGTTTTTTCAAGCTGATTCCGAAAAAATCGACACGATTTCGGGGTGCTGTATCCATGTTTTGGTGGGCTTTACGGAACTGTGCGGCGCGGAAGTCCGCGATTGTCCGGCACGGCTGAGCGGGACAACGCGGAAATGCCATCCGCCGGGCAAAAAAAACGACCCCGAAAAGACATTTGCAACACAATTTTGTGAGATGTTCCGACGTTAATTGTTAAGGAAAATATTACAGTCCCTGTTCAGTTCAGGGGGAAAGCGAAAAACAATGAAGAAATCCCGGTTCCATATCCTGCGGGGCATGATGCTGTGCCTCATCCTGTTTGCATTCGTCGTCCCGTTTGCCGTTTCCGCCCAGTCCGGGGCGGCCGCCGCCTCAAAAACGGAAGGGAAGGCTTCCGCCGAATCCGAAGAGATCACGCTCACCATCGAGGGGACGATCCAGGGGGGACGGTTCTTCTTCAAGGAAAAGACGATCCAGTTCGACACGCTGAACAAGTATTACATGCCGAGCAAAGACTTTATCGTGAACGGGGAAAAATGGGAAGACCTGTCCAAGCCGTTCAAGCTCGATTTTACGCCGGATTTCCCGAAGGCGGTCATCCTGGAAAAGGAAAGCGCGCTTGAAGGCAATATTTACCTGCTGCCGCGCGAGAACCTCTTCGCGCTGATGATCGTCCCGAGCGAGAAGGATGCGAAGGAGGTCCCGTTCCGGGTCAAGCTCGCCGTGAAGAACCAGGCCGAGCACGACGACCTGCCGCCGGACGAAACGCCGTCAGGGGGCGGGGCGCCGAAGCGCGCATCCGTCATCGCCGCCCGCAGAGTACAGAATACATCGCCCGCCGTCGAGGAACGGCACACACTTGTTTTCGAGGGGGAGATCAAGGAAAAGGGGAGATTCCGGCTTCTTTCCAACCGCATCGAATATATGCCGGACGTCCAGACCGAATCGCGGAGTTATCCGGAGAATGTGACGGTCAACGGGAAGCCGTGGGATGACCCGCATGCTCCGTTTTATCTGGATTTCGTGACGGATTACGCCACGGGGAAGCTCACGGATCGGTCGGGGGAGGCCGCGATCAGCTGGAGGGCGCTCCCGGTCGGCGACTCTATTTTCGACCGCTTCGAACGGACTGTGGGCGAGCTTATTGTCACCGGCGAAGGGAAGGAAGACGCATCTTCTTTCCATGCCACGGTCACGCTGGGGAAACTCCCGCAGGATTATGCCGCGCGGATGATCGCCATCCTGAATGACGACCTGGAAAAGCGGCGGAAAGGAAATCTGGACGGCGTCTATATGACGAATCCGGACCTGCTTACCCAGGAGGAACTCGAAGAGGTGGAACTCTGGCGGGCGGAACGCGACCGGGACCAGCGCGCGTGGTTCAGCGACAGGAATTATACGACCGACGGGAAGGAGCTGCCTTTCCTGCGGATGACGGTTGCCGGACCCGGTCCCCGTGCGAACTCGCCGGACTGGCTTGACATCACGGTCGAGGCGGTGGTGAACTGCAACGCGGTCTTCGCGTTCCTGGGAGACAAGATCATCTACAGCGACCAGTCCTACCCCAACGCGGGAAAATACCCGCGCCAGGTCAGGATCAACGGGAAGGCGTGGCGGAACCTGCATCAGCCGTTCACCCTCGAAAGCGAGATCGACCCGGATTCCGTCGTCGGGATGCACGTCGAAACGGAGTATTACCGCTATTACCTCTGGCCGGAGAGCAACCGGATCGCCCTCGGAATCCTGAATCACGGGCCGCGCGACGAGGAAACCGTGCGGATCCATCTTTCCCTGAAGAAAAAGGCCGGACAGGCGAAAAAATAGGACTGCGCTGTCCTCAGAATAAGATGATCGGTCGGATGGGGCGAATCGGTCGGATGGGGCCGATACGGGATATCGGAAGCCTCTGACCTGTTCCTGTTTGCGGTTGCCCTGCTTGCTTTATTTAATTTATTGTTCTTTCCTGCCATATTTGTCCAATTTGTCCTATCGGTCTAATTTGCCCTATGGGGCGCATGTGTGCTCTTGCGTAGCAGAGCACAACGACAGTGGAGGCGCCGCCTCCCGAAAAAAATCGAAAAAAATGTTGTTGACCGCTAAGATTTCCTTTTTTTGTGCGTCTAATCGTTAGAATAGATATCGAAAACGCCGGCAATACAAGGAGCGCGTACCATGAAACGAAACGGATTCCAAACTTTTTTGGGGATGATGCTCGGCATCGTCCTGCTCACCGCCGTCCCGTGCGCCGTCCGGGCGCAATCCGGGGAAGACGCCACGCCGAAGGCGAACGCCGATGCCCCGAAGGAAGTCACGATCACGCTGGAGGGGACCTTCGACGGTCGGGATAACTTCGATTTCGAGGAGAACACGATCCGGCTCCGGCATATGTCCTTTCAGATGCCGACCGGCGTGACCGTCGACGGGAAGCCGTGGGACGATCTGTCCAAGCCGTTCGAGCTTGATGATACGCCGGACTTTGCAAAAGCTTCCATCGTGAAGAAGGAAGGACGCGGTTCCGTCGATCTGACCGTGAAACAGGACAGCTTCACTCTGATGATCGATGACAAGGAAGCCTCCTCCTCCCCGTACAAGGTCACGATCGCCGTGAAGAACCAGATCCCGCGGGAAGCTCGTCCGAGTTCGTCCGACGCCGCGCGGCAGCCGGAAAAAAACGCCGCCCCTGAGAAAAAGTGGGTTAGAGACGCCTCGAGCTCCGGGGAGATCCTGCTCAAGCTGGAGGGAAACCTGAACGGACGGGGCATCTTCCTGTTCGATTGCGACACGATCACATACCGGCACGAATCGGAGGCGGAGTATCCGAGGAACGTCACGATCGACGACATGCCGTGGGACGACCTGACGAAACCCTTCAAGCTGGACTATGCCACGGAGGCTCCGAAAGCCGTCATCACGTCGCGCAACGGGCCGAACACCGTCAAGCTCAGGAAAAGCGATGGGAAATTCGAGATCGAGATCGACGATTCGGTCTATGCCTGGCCGAACTACCGGATCGTGGTTGCGAGCCAACACCAGGCCGATCGGAAATCGATCGCACTGCGCGATCTGCCGATTCAGCGTCCGCCCACGGATTTCGGAATGCCTGAGATGACCGGATTCCCGGGCCTGGACATGAACGGGATGCCGAAAAGCGGCCGTCCGGCGTTCGACGAATTCTCCGGGGCCGCTCCGAGGAAGGAGTCTCCCTACCAGAACGACCCGGATGCGCCGATGTTCAACCGGAGATACAACAGCTTTGGGCAAATCGACCGTTCGACCCCCGAAGGGATCTGGGAGGAAGGCATCCGGCAACGCAAAATCATCCTGACGGGACAGTTCTTCGGGAACGGAACATTCGTTTTTGAGGACGACACGATCAGCTACCGGCACGAAACCCGCGAATACCCGTCGAACGTGACGATCAACGAAGCGATCTGGGGGATGCCGAGCAAACCGTTCAAACTTCCGTTCCAAATCGAAACCGCGAACTTCGAACTGAAACAGACGAAGGGCGACCGGCCTGTCAGGCTCACGAAGATCGGCGACGGGCGGTTCGAGGTGTTTTTCAAGGATCCGGAATCTCCTCCCGGAAGCAGCGAATGTTTCTATTCGATCACGATCACCCCGAAAAAACCTTCGGCTTCGGCGAAAAAACAGGCGGAAAACAAGTAAACATTTTCAATATCAAATGAGGAACGAACCATGATACAAAACCGACTCAAGCTTTTTTGGGGGATGCTGCTGGGGGCAGTCCTGCTCGCGGCCGCCGTCCCATTTGCCGTCCGGGCGCAATCCGATGAGAAGGACCAGGGGAGCCGCGAATCTGCGCAGTCTCTCGCCACTACGCAGCGGGCTCCCATGTTCCAGCCTGTTCAAGTCGTCGATCCGCGTCGCCGAGGCGGAATAAAAAAGATCCCCGGAAGGATTTATCCGCAGGAATTCGATGCGAGAATGCGGGAATTGGAAAAGAACATATCGGAAAAAGGCCGCAGGTCGGGACTGATGATGAGGAGTGTTTCCAATCCCAGCTCGATGAGCGACGAGCAGAAAAAGGAGGCTCAGAAATGGACAGATGAGGGAAATCCTTTGAAAATGATGCAGGAGAAAACGACGGACGGGAAAGAGATCCCCGCCAGAGGCGGGGGCGGTCTTGGGCCGGGTGACCTGCTGAACCGTTCCCTCACGCACAGCACCATCGAGATCGAGACCGTCATAGATTTCGCCGCGGATTTCGAAATCCACGAAAACAGGATCACATACAATTTTTCCGATGGCGCGCTCGAAGGAAAGTTCCCCCGCGAGGTGAAGATCAACGGCCAGCCGTGGCCGAACCTGTTTGTGCCGTTCGATCTGGGCGTGACGGTCGATCCGCAGTCGGCTTCGGATACCTGGATCGAAACGGAATTCTATCGGTACGTGATTACTCCGAGAAAAGCCAAGGTGTGCATCGGCATCCTGAATCGAGGGATTCAGGAGGAACCCGTGAAGATCAAAGTGTCGCTCAAAAGAAAATGAACACGATTCGAATTCATCACCAATACCCCGGAATCTGACGGGAGAAAGGAACGAACCATGAAACAAAACCGATTCAGAACACTTTGGGGGATGCTGCTGGGGGCAGTCCTGCTCGCGGCCGCCATTCCATTTGCCGTCCGGGCACAATCCGACGCCCCGAAGGAGGTCACGCTCACGATCGAAGCGAGCGTCGGCGAACGCGCCTTCTTCGTCTTCACGAAGGACACGATCCAGTACCGGGCGAGCTTCGATCACGCGGAACCCTCCGGCGTGACCGTCGACGGGAAGCCGTGGGCGGACCTGTCCAAGCCGTTCCAGCTCGATTACACGCCGGATTTCGAGAAGGCGGTGATCAGGGAGAAGGAGGGGCGCGGCACGATTGAGGTTGCCACGCTGCCGAACCAGTTCGTGCTGAAGATCGACGACCAGGAGAAAACGCTCTCGCCGTACAAGGTCACGATCGCCGTGAAGAACCAGGTCCCGCCGTCGACCTCCTGGCCCGGCTGGGAAGAACAATCGGTTTCCCTCGATCGTCCGCGTTCGTCCGCCGCCGCGCGTCAGCCGGCGGGAAGGACCGCATCCGCGCAGGAAACGAAGACTTCCGCCGAGCAGAAAAACGAGGCAAATGCCTCCTCCGCGCGGGCCGCGACGGATCCGCCGCCGGGACAGATTTCCACGGACTTCCCGTCCTGGCTGGCGATGATGCAGGCATCCGCGTCGCATTGGGATGAACCGACCGGCGGGACGCCGCATCCGCGGTCCCGGATGGGGTCCGGACACGACGTTTCGTACGCTACCATAGGCAGAGTTCCGAAAGGCCACCAGAGGGTGAGGCTCACGATCTCCGCGGTCGTGGACCGGGCGGCGCGGTTCGAGATCATCAAGAACAAGATCTATTACCGGCCGTTCCACAGCGATTCCATCGCGGGGGCGTCCGGCCTCACGAAGATCGATTCGCTCGAGGGAAATTATCCGAGCGGTGTAACCGTCAATTCGAAAGAGTGGACCAATCTCCGCGAGCCGCTGGAGCTGAGCTTCACGCCGGACCTGGAAGCGCTCAACGGCCTGTATATGGACTGCGGCGACATCTCGTTCTCGTGCCGCTACGGCGACGAGCCCGGCAACCGGTCCTATTCGTGCCGCCTGGTGCTGGAAGTCTTCAACAAGGGGCCGAAACCGTCGCCCGCCCAGATCGTGCTGTCCACCACGGCGCTGCCGAACGAGGATGTGAAAGACCCCGACGACTTCGAGCATAACCCGTTCACTGTGCGCGCGGTCGTGGACGAAGAGGCGACCTTCATCTTCGGCAAGGGGCAAATCCGGTTCGTGCCGGGGAAGAAGGGGAAGCAGCCGACCAATGTGTCGGTCGACGGACGCTCCTGGGACAGACTGGGCGAGCCTTTCAATCTGAGGTACCGTCTGCTGAACCCGGAGATCGTCGAGATAAAGGGACGCGACACGGCGACACTGACGCGCAAGCCGGCCAGGACATACTCGTACAAGCCCGGCGACGAGGACGAGTTCGAACTGGTCATCAAGGACAAATACTCCAACCCCGCGGTCGACCTCTATGAGATCACGATCGACTCGCGCAAGGCGGATCCGATCCAGAATCAGGCCACATCGTTCATGCAGCGGAATTCGGCGCCGAACGATCCCGCCGACTTCGAGGCGGGCCGGTTTGTCCTGAAAGGCACGTTCTTCGGTCAGGCGGACTTCGTCTTCGAGGGCAACGAGGTCCGTTACCTGCACAATAACAAGTGCGAGGATCCTGCCGGCGTCACCATCGACGGGAAGTCCTGGGACGACCTGAAAAAGCCGTTCAGGCTGAATGCTTCCCCGCTCAAAATGGCGCATCCCGACATCCTGGAGATCCAGGGGCCGTACTCCGCGTACCTGCGGCACGTCAACGACAACCGGCTTGAGGTCACCTTCAAGCTTACCTCATCGTTGACCGGCGACCAGCTCCGTCTGACGCTTGCCCCGCGCAAGAAACCGCTGCAGCCTTCGACGCCGGGGAACGGACGCTGACGGGAGCTTTCGTCCCTGCTGCAACATAAGACATACCAACCCGATAGAAAGTGAACAGACAATGAAACACCATTCTGTGCATCGCATGATCCGTTCCGCCCTGTGCCTTGCCCTGATCGTCCTCACGGCGATGACGCTCCCGTTCGAAGCCCGGGCAACCGCTGCACGGAACCGCCAGCGTTACGAGCGTCTCGCCGTCGATCCGTCCGTGCAGGGAACGGCGGAGGGGGATCGGCTGGCCGCCTATGCCGGAGAGATCCGGCTCATTCTGGAAGGGACTTTCGATGGACGCGGGACCTTCGTTTTCGAGGGGAACACGATCACGTACCGGCACGAATCGGGCGGCAAACCGGCCGATCTCAAAGTCAACGCCAGGCCGTGGGACGACCTGGCCCAGCCGTTCCGGATCGCGATCACGCCCGATTTCGCGAAGGCGGCGATCGTGGAACAGGAGGGGCGGGGGTCCGTCGAACTGACAAACGCGCCGGACCGTTTCGTCCTGCTGATCGACGACGCGGAAGCCTCCTCCGCGCCGTACAAGATCTGGATCGCCGCGAAGAATCCGGCCCCGCGCAGACAGGTTCTGATCAGGTCTTCCTCCGCGGACGCTCAGCCCAAGGAACCCGACGAGCCCGAGGAGATCAGAATCATGGTGCGAGGATTCTTTTTCGACAGGGACGCGTTCGTTTTCGAGGGGAACACGATCACGTACCGGAACGAGGCCGGGGAGGAAGCGCACGACGTGCAGATCGACGGGCGCCAATGGAAAGACCTGAGCAAGCCGTTCCAGCTCAAATTCACCCCGGATTTCGACAAGGCGTCCATCATCCCGGTACAGGAAATGTCGCCCAGGACCACCATCACGCTGACCGCGGAAAAGGACAAATTTGAACTCGTCCTCGACCACGCCGTGAAGGGTGAATCCTACTACAAATACGTCACCCTTGCCGTGAAAAACCAGGTCGACCGGCGGCTCGTGCGGAGCGTACTGGGCGGCCCCCCCGTGCGGATGCCGAGCGTGAACGGCGGATTCGGTCCCCAGCCCATGCCGAGCTTCATGTTCCCGAGTCCGGACATGAACGGGATGCCGAAAAGCGGCCGTCCGGCGTTCGAGGAATCGAATGCGAATGGCATGACCATGTTCCCGGGCGCGGCTCCGTTCCAGTCCGGGACTGCCGATCCCGCCGAAAACAAGGAGGTCACGCTGACGATCGAGGGGAACTTCAACGGGTTCGATACTTTCATCTTCAAGGAGCAGTCGATCACTTACCAGCCGCAGAAGCTCAACTCCCGGCGCGAACCCCCGCCGCAGCCGACCGGCGTGAAGGTCGACGGCGTGCCGTGGGATGACCTGAGCAAGCCCTTCGAGCTCGGTTATACCCCGGATTTCGCGCGCGCGGTCGTGCTGGAGAAGGTGGCCCCGTACGCTGCCGGACTGAGCCGTTCCACCACGCAGCTCCAGCTCCATTTCAATCACCCCGGGCCCCCTGCGGGGTATTACAGGTTCAAGATCGCCATGAAGGACCAGCTCCGGCGCGAGCCTGAAGGCGGATTCAATCCCTTCGGCATGTTCCGGCAGCCGACTGTCGACGGGCCGACGGACGGGCTGATGCATCCGACCAATCCCGTCACACGCCCGGTTATCCCACGCCACGCCATCGACGTCGCCGTGGTGAACGTCCACGGCACGGTCGACCGCAAGGCCGGATTCCGCCTGGAACAAGGCAGACTCATCTATCAGAATTACGAGACGGACCCGGACCGTGCCGCCCCGGATGCCCCTGTCGTGCTGTTCGACGGCAAGTTCGCGTCCGAAGTCACGCTGACCGATACACGGAGACAGCAGAAGGTCTGGACGAACCTGTCCGAGCCGTACATGAACCCCGCGGCGGCTCCCGGACGCGGAAACGGCCCGCTCATCGATCCCACGCTGACCACGCACTTCATCTTCCGCGGCGACGATTGCGACTACGTTTATTTCGAGCATGACGGCGTGATGGAAGTGATCGTCACGAACAGGACCGACAAGCCTGCGAAGTTCACGTTCATCATGTGGAACGGCGGCGACAAGGTCTTCGAAGACAACGACATGCAATACGCGCCGGTGTTCGGTCCCCAGAAGAAAGCCGACGATCCGGAGCCTGCGCCGCCCCCGCCGCAACTGTCGCCCGCTCCGCCGGCGCCCGCGACCCGCGACATCATGATCACCGTCGAGGGCAAACTCGACGCGAAGGACGCGTTCATCTTCGAAGGCAACACTATCCGGTTCCGGCCTTCGGGCGGCGTCTACCCCGACCGCCTGAGCGTGAACGCCATGCAGTGGAACGTCACCGACCGGCCGTTCGAGCTCACCTTCGCCCCCGATTTCGGGAAGGAGATCGTCGTGCGGAACTGGGATTCCGTCGGCCAAACCAGCGGCCCGCAGGTCCGCAGCAGCGATTCCACGAAGAAGTCGGCGGACAAAGACAGGTTCGAGCTTTCCCTCGGAGAGGTCGTTTCCGCCCCGGCCATGCCGAAAAAACTGACGTTCAATCTGAAAGTCTCCGTCCTGAAGGACGGGATCCCGAGGAGCCCGGATGCCGTCAATCCGCCGGCCCTGGTGCTCCCGACTGAACGCAAGACAGGCACCGCGGAGAAACTCGCAAGCGTCAAGGACCACCCCGACCATCCCGTATCCGACCCGGCGCCCGTTCCGGTGTTCAAACCGGAACAGAAGATCGTCATCAAAGGCACGGTCGCCATGAACGCCGGGTTCCGTCTCCAGGGGAACCGCCTGTACTACCTGAATTATCAGTCGCACGAGAGCGGCGCGAGCGGCAACAATCCCATCATGTACGACGGCCGGTTCGCATCCGGCGTCACGGTGAACGGCAAACCGTGGACTAACCTGACCAAACCGTTCGAACTGGACGTGAGCCTGAAACCGTCGACGGGGAAATACCTCGGTCTCAAGGCTGAACACTGCGAATACGATTACCAGTTCCACCACGACCTCTTCGAGATCGGCATCAAGAACAACAAACGCGAGCCCGCGCCGTTCGAGATCGTGATGTACCTGACGGAATGACCCGGCGGCATATCCGCTTCTCTCCATCCGCCGCGCCGCTCTGCAAAAACGCCAGGGCGGCGCGGTTTGTCTTTCCATCCGTCTTTTCGACGGAAAAAGGGGGAATTTCCTTTGGAAAGCGGTTGAAAAATGGCAATTCGTGTGGTATATTATATGATTTAGAATTTATCCAAAAACACGATCGTTCATCACACATACTCAACCCCATACCCCAAACAGGAGAAACCTAAATGAACTTAGGCAGTCTGATTCTCGATGGCCTGGAAGCCATGGTCCTCGGAATGCTCTGGGTCTTCTGCTTCCTCTCCATCATGATCATTTGCATGAAATTGATGTCGAAAGCGCTGGCCCCCTTCTCGAACTTCCTCGAACCGGCCCCGCCG
>JAGCTY010000162.1 GCA_017963105.1 Lentisphaeria bacterium | reverse complement strand
GCCTCGATGCGACGGATCTGCTCTTCGACGACGGCCTTCACCATGCCGTACATGTCCACGACGCCTTCCAGGTGGTTGGCTTCGTAGAAATTGCCCTCGGGCGTGTGCTCGGTGCTGCGCAGATGCACGAATCCGACGCGGTCGGCGCAGGATTTGAACATCGGCACCAGGTCGTTTTCCGCGCGGCCGCTGAAGGAGCCGGTGCAGAAGCAGACGCCGTTGGCCGGGCTGTCGTCCATGGCGAGGAGCTCGGTCACGTCCTGCGCCGTGCTGAAGATGCGCGGGAGGCCGAGCATCGGGAACGGCGGATCGTCGGGGTGGATGACGAGCCGGCAGCCGGCTTCCTCGGCGGCGGGGCAGACGGCGTTCAGGAACGCCTTGTGGTTTGCCTTGAGCTCGGCGCGCCCGATCCTGTCGTAGCGGGAGAGCATGGCGCGGACGTCGTCGAGCGTGACGCCCTTGAAGCCGGGGAAGTTGTCGACGATGTCGAGCTCGAACTGCTTGGCTTCCTCGCGGGACATGCTTTCGAAGAGCTTTTTCGCGCGTTCCACGATCTCCGGCGCAAAGTCCGCCTCGGCGTTCTTCCGCTGGAGGATGAAGATGTCGAACGCCGCGAACTTCGTGCGGTTGAAGAAAAGCGTACGGGAACCGTCCGGAAGCTCGTAGTTCAGGTCGGTGCGGACCCAGTCCAGCACGGGCATGAAGTTGTAGGTGATGACGGAGAGGCCGCATTTGCCGAGGTTGCGGAGCGAGATGCGGTAGTTTTCGTACAGTTCCTCGTAGTTGCCGGTCTTCGTCTTGATGTTCTCATGGACGGGCAGGCTTTCGACGGCGCTCCAGGTCAGCCCGGCGCGCTCGATCATCTCCTTGCGTTCCATGATGTCTTTCACGGACCAGACTTCGCCGTACGGGATCTGGTGCAGCGAGGTCACGACCCCGGTAGCGCCGGTCTGGCGGATCGTCTGAAGCGAAACCGGGTCGTTCGGCCCGAACCAGCGGAACGATTCTTCCATCAGCATGGTGTGGTCTCCTGAACTTGAGGTGAGGTCAGATGCCGGAGAAGGACGAGAACCCGCCGTCGACCGGGATGATCGTGCCGGTCACGAAGCTGGCGGCGTCGGAGAGCAGATAGTGGATGCAGCCGTAGACTTCGCTCTGGTCGCCGAAACGGCCCATCGGGGTCTTCGCGACGACCTGCTTGCCGCGCGGCGTGTAGGAGCCGTCCTCGTTCACGAGGAGCGCGCGGTTCTGCTTGCCGAGGAAGAATCCGGGGGCAATGGCGTTCACGCGGAGGCCTTCGCCGAACTTCATGCCGAATTCCATCGCGAGCCAGCGGGTCAGGTTATCGATCGCGCCCTTGGCGTTCGAGTAGCCGATGCCGCGGGAGATTGCCTGTTTCGCCGCCATGCTGGAGAAGTTCACGATCGCGCCCTTCTTCTGCTGCACCATGGCTTTCACGAACACGATCGTTGGCAGCAGCGTGCCCTTCAGGTTCAGGTCGAGCACCTTCTCGTACTGGTCGAACTGGAGGTCGAAGATGGTCTGGTCGGGATTCACCATGGCGCCCGCCATGTTGCCGCCCGCGCCGTTCACCAGCGCGTCCACGCGGCCGTGTTCCGCCATGACCTTTTCATAGACGGATTCGATCATGGCGCGGTCAAGTACGTTGCACGCGTAGCCGGACACCTTCGGCGAGATAGTGGCCTTCGCATCGGCCACGATCTGGTCCACGACGTCCTGTTTCAGGTCCAGCATCACGACTTTCGCGCCCTGTTCCAGCAGATAGCGGGCGGTCCCGCCGGCGAGCACGCCTGCGGCTCCGGTTACGACGATGACGCGGTCTTCGAGATCGAACAAGCTGTTTTTCATGGAAAAGCTCCTGAGTTAAAAAAGGTTATGTGAGTGTGTTTGAGCAGAAAAAAGCGATTGAGTTGAGAAAGGAAAAAGCTATGTGAGTGAGAATAAGCGGAATAAATGATTGACTAAATAAATAATATACACCGGAATCCCCCGTTTTGCAATCCTTTTTCTTTTATGATGATAGGATTTGACATTATCTGAACGTTGTTCCTGTGTAACGGCCGCAAAAAACGTCGCACCGAGGATTGAGCATGAAGTGAATTTTAGAGGACTGCCGTTCGCGTTTCGCGGTCCTATGCTTGTCGAGCTCGCGAAGACGAGTTCACCGAGGCGGCGGAGCCGCCCCCAGAGCCTTGCTCCTGCTCGGCATTCATTACATATCGCAAAACGCGAAACACAAAAGGCTCTCAAAAAAACAGTGCCCCGGAAATGACTTCCGGAGCACCGATGATTCTGAATGAAACTGAAAGTTGCTTTTCGTTCAGCGGAGTTCGACACCAAGTCCTTCCGCGAGGCTCTTGCGGACCTTTTCGTAAAGGACGTTGACCTCGTCGTCGGTGAGGGTGCGGTCGGGGGAACGGAACACGAGCGAGTAGGCGAGGCTCTTCTTCCCTTCGCCGATGGCCTTGCCCTCGAAAACGTCGAAGATGGAGACGGATTCGAGGTGGGGGAGGTGGAGCTTTCGGATGAAGTCGATGACGTCCTGGTTGCGGAGTTTGGCGGGCGCGATGAACGCGACGTCGCGGGACACGCTCGGGAACTGGGAGACGGGGACGTAGTATTCGGACTTCGTGCTTGCGCCGAAGAGGACGTTGAGCTGGATCAGCGCGATGAAGAGCGGCGTGGTGAGGCGCATGCCCTTCGTGAGCTCGTCGACCGCCTGTCCGAGCACGCCCGCCTTCTTGCCGTCGATGATGAGCTCGGCGCAGCAGGTCGGGTTGAACCGCGGATCGGTGGCGGGGACGAACGAGAACGAGGCGAGGCGGCGCTTGGCGAGGACGGACTCGAGGATGCCCTTCAGGTCGAAGAAATCGAGCTGCAGACCGCGTTCCTTGGAGTAGCGTTCGGGGTGTGCGCAGCCGGTGATGGCGATGCCGATCTCGTCGCGTTCTTCGGGGAACTTCTCCGTGTTCGCGCAGAAGACGTGCCCGATCTCGAAGAAGCCGAGGTCGTAGTTCTTGCGCGCGATATTGTATCGGACGGCGTCGAGCAGGCAAGGGAGCAGGGAGGGGCGCATGACCGCGAGGTCGAGGCTGATCGGATTGTTGGGCCGGATCAGGTCGGCGGGCTCGAAGATGCCGCCGCGGATGGCGGAGGCTTCGCTCATCATGCTGTTGCTGACGATCTCGTAGAGGCCGACGTCGGCGAGCTGTTCGCGCAGATGCGTGATCGGCAGGATGGCGTCGCCGGCGATATCGGACTGCGTGGCCTTGATGGGGACGTCCGGGAGCTTGTCGAGGCCGTGGATGCGGGCGACTTCCTCGGCGAGGTCCGCCGGCCCCATGACGTCGAGGTCGCGCCAGGTGGGCACGCTGAAGGACGCACCGCTTTCGGACTGGCGGACGGTGACGAAACCGAGCGAATGCAGGATGTCGTCGATGCGGCGGTTGTTCACGTCCATGCCGAGCAGACTGCGCACGCGGTCGTATTTGAGGTCGATGATGCGCGCGGGTTTTTCGGGTTCGTTGACCGTGACGAGCGGGGACACGACATCGCCGCTGGCGAGCTCGCGGATGAGCTGGGCGGCCCTCATGCTGGCCGGGACGATCATGGCGCGGTCCGCGCCGCGTTCGAAGCGGTAGGATGCTTCCGAGGAGAGGCCGAGGCGGCGGGAAGTCGCGCGGACGGAGGCCGGATCGAACCAGGCGCTTTCCAGGACGACGTCGGTGGTGTCGCCCACGACGCCGGAATACTCGCCGCCCATGACGCCCGCGATCGCGACGGGCTTTTCCGTGTCGGCGATGACCAGGTCATTGGTCGTGAGGTCGTATTTCTTGCCGTCGAGCGCGGTAATGCTTTCATTGTCCTGCGCGCGGCGGATCACGAGGCGTTCGCCCTTCAGGAACCGCATGTCGAACACGTGCAGCGGCTCGCCGAGCTCCATCATGACGAAGTTCGTGATGTCCACGATGTTGTTGATGGGGCGGATGCCGATGGCAGCGAGGGAGGCCTTCAGCCAGGCCGGGCTTTCGCCGACTTTCACGTTGCGGATCACGCGCGCGGTGTACAGAGGGCAGAGGTCCGGCGCTTCGACCGTGACGAGGTTGCTCCAGTCGCCGGCGAGGTTGGTCGGGACGCTTTCGGGCGCGGGGAATTTCACTTCGCCGCCGACGAGCGCGGCGATGTCGCGCGCGACGCCCCAGTAGGAGAGCCAGTCGGGCCGGTTCGGGGTGATTTCGAGCGTGTAGACGGTGTCGGTGGGGACGTACTCCTGAAGCGGCTTGCCGATTTCGAACGTGCCGGGGAGCAGCATGAGTCCCTTGTGGTCCTCGCTGAGGCCGAGCTCCTTTGCGGAGCACATCATGCCGAAGGATTCCACGCCGCGGATCTTGCCCTTCTTGATCGTGAACGTGCCGCCTTCGCCGTCCGGGAAGACGGTGCCGATGGTGGCCAGCGGGACGATGTTTCCGGTGTCGCAGTTCGGCGCGCCGCAGACGATCTGAAGCGTTTCGGAGCCGGTGAAGACTTCGCAGATGGAGAGGTGGTCGGAGTTTTCGTGTTTGCGGCGGGAGATGATCTTGGCGACGATCACGCCGTCCGGGATCTTGCCGACCGTTTCGATCTCCTCGACCTCAAGTCCGGCCATGGTGAGCGCGTTGGCGAGTTCTTCCGGGGAAAGGGTGACGTCGATATAGTGTTTCAGTCTAAACAGGGAAAGTTTCATGTCAGTCTTCCTTTCTCAGAACTGTTTGAGGAACCGCAGATCGTTGTCCGAGAAGATACGCAGATCGTTGATGCGGTGTTTCAGCATGGTCAGGCGTTCCAGTCCGAACCCGAAGGCGAACCCCTGGACTTCCTCGGGATCGTAACCGACGTTGCGGAGCACGGCGGGGTTCACCATGCCCGCGCCCATGATCTCGATCCAGCCGGAGTTCTTGCAGACGCGGCATCCCTTGCCGCCGCACATCACGCAGCTGAAATCGCATTCGACGCTGGGTTCCGTGAACGGGAAGAAGTGCGGACGCATCCGGACCTTGACGTCCGTGCCGAAATACTCCTTCGCGAACTTCAGGATGGTGCTGCGGAGGTCGGCGAGGGAGACGTCCTTGTCGATGTAGAGCCCTTCCAGCTGGTGGAAATGCACGCCGTGTGTGGCGTCCGGGGTGTCGCGGCGGTAGCAGCGGCCAGGGGAAACGATGCGTACGGGCGGCTTGGAGCCGAGCATGGTGCGGATCTGGACCGGGGAAGTCTGCGTGCGGAGGAGGCGTCCGTCGGGAAGATAGAAGGTGTCCTGCGGGTCGCGGGACGGATGGTTCGCGGGGGCGTTCAGGGCGTCGAAGTTGTACCAGACGGTCTCGAGTTCGGGACCGGTGACGGCGATGAAGCCCATGCGGCGGAAGATGGCGCAGCAGGCGTCGATGGTCTGGCTGATCGGGTGCTTGCGTCCGAAGGGCCAGGCGCGGCCGGGCAGGGTGACGTCGACCGCGGGGGCTTCTTCGGCCTTTTTCTCGTTGATGCGGGCGCTGGCCTCGTTGAGGGCGGCCTGAATGCCCTGCTTGGCCTCGTTGAAGGCCATGCCGGCGGCTTTCTTGTCTTCGGCCGGCAGTTTGCCCATCATCGGGCTGAGGGCGGTAATGGCGCCGTTGCGGCCCAGCGTGCGGTTCTTGACGGCCTCGACGTCGGCCGGAGTCGAGGCTGCGGACAATGCCGATTTCGCCTCGGCCGTGATGGCCTGAAGTTTTTGCAGCAGTTCTTCCAGCATGTTGAAAACTCCTTAAAGGAACTTTGGAAAAGAAAAACGCGGGTCTGCCGGGAGGCGGCAGCCCGCGAATCACAGATAGTCTGTTTGGGGGACGCCCGGCGCAGGGCAGGGCGTCCGGATCGAGTTCGTCAGCAGGCGGCCTTTGCCTTTTCGAGCAGGGCCGTAAATGCCGCGGGATCCTTGACGGCGAGGTCGGCGAGAACCTTGCGGTTCAGGTCGATGTTCGCCTTCTTGAGTCCGTCGATG
>JAGCTY010000161.1 GCA_017963105.1 Lentisphaeria bacterium | reverse complement strand
TCGGCGAGGGTTTCGATGAGAACGGCGGTCTGGATGGTCATGTGCAGGCAGCCCATGATGCGGATCCCGGCGAGCGGTTTGGCTTTGCTGTACTGTTTGCGGATCGCCATGAGGCCGGGCATTTCGTACTCGGCGATCTCGATCTCCTTGCGTCCGAAGTCGGCCAGTCCGATGTCGCGGACCAGATATTCGCCTTTGGTCTTCCGGGTTGTTTTCGCGGTCATTGTGAGGAGTCCTTATCGTTGGTTGATGGAAAAGAGTTTTCAGATCATGGCGCGGATGCGTGGCCGCAGCTCACGCCAGGCGGTTTCCGGCAGGCGCGCCCCGAAATGGGACACGGCGGCCGCGCCCAGGACCGAGCCGATCCGCCCGCAGACTTCCGGCGGAGCGTGGTGCAACCGGCCGAACAGGAATCCGGCCTGCCAGAGGTCGCCCGCGCCCGTCGCGTCGACCGGGTCCGCGGGTTCCGGCGCGATCCTGGCCGTACGCCCGTCCATGCGGACGAGCGAGCCGAGCGCCCCGAGCTTGACGGCGGCGACGGGACAGAGCCGCGCGAGGGCGTCGAGCATGGATTCGGGATCGTCCGTCCCGGCGAACTCCGCCGCCTCGAGTTCGTTCGCGAAGACGACGTCGACGTATTTGTCCAGATACTCACGGATTTCGTCGCGGTACTCCCGCACGATCCCGTAGGACGCCAGGTCGAAGCTCACCGGGATCCCGGCGTTTTTTGCTTGCTCGAGGAGGCGCGGCAGGAATGTCCGGTCCTTCAGCCCGCACAGGTAGCCTTCCGTATGAAGCAGATCCGCGCCGTCCAGGTCGGACTGCCGGATCCCGTCCGCGCGCATTTCGGCGGAAGCGCCGAGGTCGGTCACCATGGATCGGTCGGCGTCGGGCGAGACCAGGCTCAGGCAGCGGCCGGTGTGTTTCGACGGGTGGTATTTGAATGAGTGGATTCCGCCGCCGGATTCCGCGAAGGTGTCGCGGTAATATATGCCGTCGTCGTCGAGGCCGAGCCATCCGAGGAAGCGCGTGCCGCAGCCGAGTTCGGAGAGCCCGCAGAGGAGGTTTCCGGTCGATCCGCCCGGCGCTTTTTCCAGCTGGAAACCGCGTTCCTGAAGCCGTCTGATCAGTTCATCCAGGCGTGCGGCGTCGACCCAGGTGGTGTTGCCTCGTCCGCCGGGCAGTTCCCGCGCCAGGAATTCATCGTCGACGCGGACCAGCAGATCGACGATCGCGGTTCCCGCTCCGACGACCGCGGCAGGCAGGCTGTTCATCCCGGAACGCTCCCGTGCGGGTTCAGTCCGCGAACTTGTTTGCGGCGGCAAGGAGGACGTCCACCTTGTCCGTGGCCTCCCAGGGGAACCCGTCGCGCCCGAAATGCCCGTAGGCCGCGGTCTGGCGGTAGGTCCAGCCGTTGCGATCCTTCAGGCCGAGCGTGGCCGTGATGCCCGCGGGGGTCATGTCGAAGACTTCGCGGACGATCTTTTCCAGCGCGTGGTCGCTTACTTTGCCGGTGCCGAAGGTGTCGACGAAGATGGAGACCGGTTCGGTCACGCCGATGGCGTATGCCACCTGGATCTGGCAGCGGTCGGCAAGCCCCGCCTTCACGATGTTCTTGGCGATGTAACGGCACATGTAGGCCGCGGAACGGTCCACTTTCGAGGGGTCTTTGCCGGAGAACGCGCCGCCGCCGTGCAGACCGCGTCCGCCGTAGGTGTCGACGATGATCTTGCGTCCGGTCAGGCCGGTGTCGCCCGCCGGGCCGCCGATCACGAAAATGCCGGTCGGATTCACGAAGTACACCGTCTTTTCCGTCAGGAATTCCGCGGGGACCACGTCCGCCACGACCTTCCTGACGAGAGCTTCGAGCTGCTCCCGCGTGGCGTCCTTCGTGTGCTGGGTGGAGACGACGACCGTTTCGATTGCGACGGGCTTGTCGTCCACGTAACGCACGGAGACCTGGCATTTGGCGTCGGGCCGGAGGAACGGATATTTCCGCGGCTCGGTTTTGCGGAGGCGCGCCAGTTCGGCGACGATGCGGTGCGCGTAGTAGACCGGGGCGGGCATCAGGGCGTCGGTCTCGGTGCAGGCGAACCCGAACATCATGCCCTGGTCGCCCGCGCCCTGCGCCTTGTTTTCGCCGGCGTCGACGCCCTGCGCGATGTCCGGCGACTGTTTATGGATCTTCAGCAGGATTTCCGCCGTGTCCGCGGAGAAACCGAGGTCCGGGTCCGTGTAGCCGATATCGCGCACGACGCCCCGGGCGATCTTCTCCCAGTCCACGTTCGCGTTTGTCCGGATTTCGCCCGCGAGCACGATGAAATCCGTGGTGCAGAGCGTTTCCAGCGCCACGCGGCTTTCCTT
The DNA here is from genome assembly GCA_017963105.1 of Lentisphaeria bacterium. Lineage (GTDB taxonomy): Bacteria > Verrucomicrobiota > Lentisphaeria > Victivallales > UBA1829 > UBA1732. The sequence goes on along the minus strand of JAGCTY010000161.1, from coordinate 40,747 downwards.
GTCCTGCTCCAGGCAGGCGTCGAGTATGGCATCGGATATCTGGTCGGCGACTTTGTCGGGATGTCCCTCCGAGACGGATTCCGAGGTGAACAGATAATCTTTTTTTGTCTGGCTCATGATGGATTCATTATGGGTAAGGATAGAAAATGATGGCGGAAACGAACGGCCGGTAAAAAACGACCGGATATATAATATAGCACGCTCTCGCCCGCGATACAAATTCGCGGCGTGAATAATTCCGTATTTTACGGGTTTTCAGGAGGCTGGCACGCTGCGGGCCGGAGGGCGCGCGTCAGATGCTGAAGAGCGAACCGATCTTCTTCCCGAGGAGGACGGAGGCGGCGGCGAGGATGGACGCCAGGAAGCACATCGACCACACGCCGAAGGCCGCGGCGATGTACGGCCCCGAGCCGAGATACTGCGAAAGCTCGTAGATGGCCTTCGTGATCGGGTAGAACTCCGCCTTCTGCGCGAGGATCAGGGAATCGGAGACCTCCATCATGGAGAAGCTGAACGCGAACAGCGCGCCGACGACCAGGTTCGCCGCCACCAGCGGGAGCGTGATCTTCATCAGCGTGCGCCCATAGCCCGCCCCGGCGTTCCGCGCGGCGCGTTCGAGTTCCTCCGGCGTCTGGTCCAGCCCGCCCGCGACGGACCGCAGGACATACGGGACGCGCCGGACGGCGTAGGCGATGGCGAGCAGGAAGACCGGATTTGCGACCGGGTCGAACAGCGTGTGCGCCCACTGGTAGCGGATGGACATGCCGAGGAAGCCGACCGCCATCACGACGCCCGGGATCATGAGCGGGGTCATGGCGACGAGGTCGAGCATCCAGCCGAATTTGAGTTTTGTGCGGCGGGTCAGGAACGCCGTCAGCACGCCCGTGGCCAGGGACAGCGCCGTGGCCAGAAGCGCGTATTTCAGGCTGTTCACGATGCTCGGCACGACCAGGTGGTCGCCGAGGGCGTTCCGGTAGTGCATCAGAGAAAAGTGTTCCGGCAGGATCGTCCCGCTCCAGCTCGTCGAGGAGGCGATCAGCACCAGGCAGATGTGCGGCAGCGACGCGATGACCGTAAAACCGATAAAGACCGCGAGCGGGACCCATCGGCCTGGACCCGCCAGGGGTTGTGCGGACGCGCCCGGGGTTCCTTTCGCTGCCGAGGCCGCCGCGCCGTGCCCGAGCAGGAGTTTCGCGCCGAGGTAGAGCAGACAGGAGACGGCAAGCGTGATGATGACGAGGGAATAGGCGGCGGGATTGGTGCCGAGCTCGGTGACGCCGTTGAAGATCTGGACCGGGGTCACGGTGTTGTACCCGAACATGAGCGGGGTGCCGAGTTCGGTGAACGCCCAGATGAGGACGATGCTGCCGCCCGCGAGGAGTCCGGGCCTGAGCATGGGCAGGGTGATGCGGCGGAACCTCTGCCACGGCCCCGCGCCGGCGTTCCGGGCAGATTCGAGAAGCGACGGGTCGATGTTCCCGAACGCCGTGACGAGGTTGAGATAGGCGATCGGGTACAGGTGCAGCGCCTGGATCACGCAGACACTCCAGAATCTGCCGCTGCCGCCGAGCCAGTCGACCGGGGGCAGCCCGAGCGCGCCGAGCAGGCTGTTCAGGAGCCCGTAGTGGCCGAGGAGCTGCTGGAACCCGAGCGCGCCGACGAACGGCGGGAGGATCATCGGGGCCATCATCAGCACGGAGCAGGCGGCCTTGCCGGGGAAGTCGTACTTGTCGTAGAGCGCGGCGAGCGGGATGGAGATCAGGAAGACGATGGCAGTGGTCATGACGGCGACCGCGAGCGAGTTCATCATGCCCTGAAGGTACAGGCGGCTGCGGAAGACTTCGCGCATGACCGCCGGGTCGCAGCCCTCCGCCACGACCGTGAAGAGCGGCAGGAAGAGGAACAGCGCGAAGAACGCGAGGACCGCCAGGGCCAGGAAGAGGGAGAGGAAGCGTTTCATTTCGATGCGGCTCCTTTCTTCCGGGCGAGTTCGGCGGCGCGCAGATAGCTTGTGCGGGCGGCCTCGGTCCAGCGCCTGCGTGCGGCGGCCGCTTCGGCGGGCGTGCCGTTCAGCGCTTTCGATTCATCCGCGGCGGATTCGTATGGCACGGGGAGCGTGAGGAGTTCGGCCATGGACTCGGGATTGGCTTCCGGGCCGCCGTTGTCCAGAATGGCTTTCCATGCGGTGCGCAGGTCATCCTCCGGGTCGAGCGCCGCACACTTGATGAGCACGCGGATGAGGCTGAAATAGCGCCCCGTCCAGTCGGAACGATATTCGAACGTGCCGCCGAGGTCGTAGGGACGGTAGTCGGGCAGGGCGAGCTGGTCCGCCGGAAACTCGCGCGGGGAATCCTTGCGGACGGTCGGGCGGAGCTGGACGTAGCGTTCCGGTCCGCCGGGCGCGCCGGGTTTCAGCAGCCAGATCGCCGCGCCCTCCTTCGAGAGCAGGAAGTCGATGAAGTCCTTCGCTGCGCCGGGATTCGGCGCGCCGCGCAGGATCTGGACGGGGTCGGCGGTGACGGCGGTCCCGCCGCGCGGCATGACGTAGGTCATGGTCGGTGCTCCGGTCGTCTGGCGGGACCATTCCGCTTCGCTGAACCCGTAGAAGTCGATGCAGACGCCCGCGGCGGCCTCGCCGGACGAAACGTCGCGGACGACCTTGCCGGCGCTGTCGGCGATGGACCGCGCGTTCGCGGTGAGGAGCTTGACGCGGCGGAATCCCTCAAGCCAGCCCTGTTCCGGGCCGAGCTCGGCCATTGCCTGCTGGATGATCATCTCGTAGCATTTCGTGATGGAGCCGGACTTGGTCGGGTCGGCGAGCACGAGCGTGCCGGAATACGCCGGATCGGTGAGGTCGATCCAGTTCTGCGGCGGCTCGACGCCGAGCTCGCGGACGCGCTGGAAATTGTATGCGATTCCGAACGAGGACAGGCAGTATCCGTAATAGCGGCCCTGCGGGTCGTAAATCTGTTCGCCCGCGAAATTCATAGGGATGACTTCATCGGTGAACCAGTCGGGATGGCGGTCCTTCACACCGGCGTCGACGGCATAGCCGATCGAGGCGAATTTTGCCTGGTCGTAGGTGCCGCCGCCGAAGAAGAGGTCGATGCCGATGCCGATGTCGGATTCGAGCAGAAGCTTGCGGGCGGGATGGTCGTCGGGCTTGAGGTTGGGATTCTTGAACGCCGCCGCGGTGTCGCGGTCCCACTCCAGCCCCTTCTCAAGCGCGTACAGGCGGAATTCCGCCTCGAACCGGTCGTTGATGTACCGCACGATGTCGCTGGTTCCGCCGGGGCTGCGCCAGTCGATCATGATGTCGCGTCCGCGGTGCTCCCTGTACCATTTGCGGAACGCGTGCTCGAATTCGTATTTGATCTGTTCCGAGTTTGGGGTGATGACCACGAGTCGTTCGGGCGCGGCCGGGCTCCAGTCGGCGGACGGCCGGAGCACGAGCGGGAGGATGACCAGCAGGACCGGGACAACCAGGGCGAGCGCGAGGCGTTTCATTGCGTTTTGCTCCGGGGAAAATCAGTGGTCCGGGTTCGTCTTTCCCGCCGGCGCCGTGCTGGCGGTTTCCGGCGGGAGGATGGCGACCGCTTCCGGCGGGACCATGCAGACGATTTCGTCGCCCGGACGCCGTTCGGGCGCGGCGGGCTCGTCCGCATGGAGTGTGAAGCCGGATGCGTCCAGCGTGAGTCCGGTGGTCTCGCCGAGGAAGACGCTGTCGCGGACAACGCACGGGAAGGCGTTGACGGACGCGGGATCGGCGCCGGGACGGACCGCCTCCGGGCGGATCATGAGCGTGCAGAGGTCGCCGGGCGCGGGCGCGGCGGGCTGGCCTTCGAGGCGGACGCGGAGTTCGCCCGTAGGTGTTTCGAAAACCGCGAACCCGTCTTCGATCCGCAGGCACTTCGCCTCCGGGAAATCGGCGTCGCCGAGGAACGACGCGGTGAACTTGTTCGCGGGGCGCGTGTAGAGCGCGCGCGGCGCGTCGAGCTGAAGGATCACGCCGTCCTTCATGACTGCGATGCGGTCGCCCACGCTGAGCGCTTCGCGGCGGTCGTGCGTGACATAGAGCGCGGTGAGGCGGCGTTCCTTGCAGATGCGGCGGATTTCGGTGCGCATGAGGTCGCGGAGGCGCGCGTCGAGGTTGGAGAGCGGTTCGTCGAGGAGGAGGATATCGCCCTTGAGCGCGAGGGCGCGTGCGAGGGCGACGCGCTGCTGCTGGCCGCCGGAGAGTTCGTTGACCTTTCGTTTTGCGAACTCGGTCATGCCGACGATTTCGAGCATTTCGCCGACGGTCTTCCGGATATCCTCGCGCGGAAGCTTTTTGATCCTGAGCCCGAACTCGATGTTTTCGGCGACGTTCAGGTGCGGCCAGAGCGCGTAGTTCTGGAACACCATCGGGGTGTTGCGGGATTCCGGAGGCAGGGCGGAGATGTCGCGTCCGCCGAGCACGACTGAGCCGGCGTCCTGCCGGATCAGCCCGGCGACGATGCGCAGGAGTGTGGATTTGCCGCAGCCGGACGGGCCGAGCAGGAACATGAGTTCGCCGACCTCGACGGAGAGGTCGATGCCGCGCAGGACGGGCATCCCGCCGTAGGCTTTCGAGACGCCGCGGATTTCAAGCATAGCCATGGTTGCGCCCGCTCAGCGGAAATTTTCGAACGTGAGGTCGTCGTCGGTGATGTCGATGAAGAAGAAGCCCAGTACGGCGTCCAGGATCTCGATCGGGTGGATCGACACGTCCGCCTCGATCACGCCGAGGCCGAGCGAACCGCCGATCTCCCAGAAGTCGACCACGCCTTCCTTCGGCAGGAAATGCTCCTCGGATGGCGTCACGAGTCCATCCTTGTCCCAGTAGTATTCCTTCACGAGCAGATAGGCCGGGCGGCGCTGCATATCCGTGGCGACGATCGGGCCGATTCCGCTGTAGTAGCCGTCCCTGCGGGCGAATCCGTACTGGCGGTTCTGGTCCTTGATCATCTGGGCCGTGGCGGAGAATCCGCCTCCGATCTCGGCCTCGTGCGTGGCGCGCAGACTGGCGTGCGCGGTGAGGCCGACGCCGATGTTGAGGGAGAAAACGTCGAGGAGGTCCAGGATGCGGTTCGGGAAGTAGAGCGTGACCTTGTCCATCCACTGCGACTGCGCGTGGACGGACGCCGAGGCGCTGAAGAGCATGACGATGCCGAGCAGGACCGCGGCCAGGCGGTGATTCGTGTGTTTCATGGGCGATTCCTTCATAACAAAAATGTGAACAGGCGGCGGAGTGCGGGACGCGACCCCGGTCATACGGAAAGGCGGACCCGCAAATAAAAATCATAGAACAATAAGCCATTTTTCCGAAAAGTCAAGAAAAAAACTTGACTTTCCGCCGTTTTCCTGTATTTTATTATTCTGTCCCCGCCCGGGGACCTCCCCCCATGAACCGAAAACGGAAACCCCGGATCCCGCTTTGATACTGCACCTTGTCTTTCTTGCCGTCCTGATCCTCTGCAACGCATTTTTCTCGGCGGCCGAAGCCGCCCTGATCTCCCTGAAACCCGTCACGCTCGACCATCTGTCGAAGGATGGCAAACGCGGGCGGATACTTGCCTCTCTTGCCGCGGACACGGGGCGTTTCCTGGCCACGGTCCAGATCGGCGTGACGCTGGCCGGGTTCCTCGCCAGCGCGTTTGCGGCCGACACATTTTCCGACCCCCTGGCGCACTGGGTGTACCACGACCTCGGGTTCACCGGTCTTTCCGAGTCGACGATCGACCATATCTCGGTGGTGCTCATCACCCTGATCCTGGCTTTTTTCTCGCTGGTCCTCGGCGAGCTCGTGCCGAAGCAGATCGCGCTGCGCTACACGTCGTTCGTGGCGCTGAACTCGGCGATCCCGATCCATTATCTCGCGCGGGGCGCCTCGCCGCTGGTGTGGCTGCTGAACAACTCGGTCAAACTCGTCATAATGCCGTTCGGGACCGCCGAAAATTCCGAGAAGGTCACGGAGGAGGAAATCCGTTCGCTCATCAACATGGGCGAGAAGGACGGCCTCATCGACGCCGACGAACGCCGCATCATCCAGAACGTGTTCGAACTGGACGACATCACCTGCGGCGAGATCATGACCCGGCGCGGGGCGGTCTGCGCCATCGAGGCGGGCGCTCCGTCCGAGGAAGTCGAACGTCTTCTGATCGGAAAGGGGTTCTCCGCGTTTCCCGTGTACCGCGGCACGATCGACCGGGTCATCGGCATCCTGTACACCGCCGACTACTGCCGGAGCAAGATCAAGACAGGACAGTCACCGCTTCCGGTCGCGACCATGCGGAAACCGCATTTCGTGCCGGAGGGCGCGACCGTCCTGCAGGTGCTTCACGACATGCAGCGCGAACAGTTCGAGATCGCGGTCGTGCTGGACGAATTCGGCGGCACGGCGGGCGTGGTCACGCGCGACGACCTGCTGGAGGAGCTCGTCGGCTCGCTGCATCCGCGGAAACCGGAGGAGTCGCTGATCCGCGTCTCCGAAACCACCTGGGAATCCGGCGGGCTCGTCCGCGTTGCCGAGGTCGAACGCGAACTGAAATGCAAACTGCCGGAGGACGAACGCCCCGACACGGTGGCCGGGCTGCTGCTGGCGGAGCTTGACGACATCCCGAAACCGGGCGACGTGGCGGAGATCGGCGGTCTGCGTTTCACTGTGCAGGCGCTCGAAGGCCGCCGCATCACACGCGTCCGCATCGAACAGACGGAAACGAATCCGGATGATGCCGGGTGACCGCGTCCGGCGCGTGCGAGCGAAGTCCGGCACTGCTGAAGCGGAGGACCTGTCCTCCCGTGCCGTTGTCCGGGCGGAAGAATGCCTTCGGTTTAGTTTTTTACTGTTTTTTTCGGCAAAAAAGCGAAAAATAACTTGTCTTTCCGCGATAGCGTGATATATTTCCCTTTGTATTGATGTGTTTTTGAACAACCCTGAAGGAAACAGCCATGGCAGATCCGACTTCCGATACCCCGAATACCCCGAACACCCCCGAGGATATTCGTCCGCGCGCAACAATCAAGCTCAAACCGATGACTCCGCCGATGCCCTCCGCCGATGCCTCCGCTCCCGCGCCCGATCCCGCGGCGCCAGCCGCCGACGCGGAACCCGCGGTCCGTATCGCTCCGACGCCTTCCGGGACTGTTCCGGGGTTCAAGCAGACCATCCGTCTCCGTCCGCCGACCGCTACGCCCGTCGACACCGCGGCTCCCGGCACCGAAGTGAAGCCCGCGATCAAGATCGTGCCGAAAACCGAGGAAAAGCCGGCCGGCATTCCGACCGCCAAACCCGAGGAATCCGCCCCGGTCGGCTCCCCGACGATCCAGCTGAAGAAGCCGGAATCCTCGACCCCGACGATCCAGCTGAAGAAGCCGGAATCCTCGACCCCGACGATCCAGCTGAAGAAGCCGGAATCCTCGACCCCGACGATCCAGCTGACCAAGCCGGATCAGGAACAGCAGGGCACGCCCGCCAAGAAGGTCGGCGAGGCCCCGGTCCCGCCGGAACGCAAGCTTACCCTGAAGCTGAAAAACCAGCCGGCCAAGCCCAAAGAGTATCCGAAGAACATCATCCCCGGCCTGAACATCCCCGACGAGCCGCCTCATCCGCAGAAGACGGAGGAACAGAAGCCCGGGGAACAGCCCGAGCCCCAGGCGGAACAGCCGCATCCGGTCGCCGAACCGATCAAGACCTCGATCCCCGTGCCGGATGCCGTGCCCGACGACACCAAGAAGAAAAAAGGCAAGCTCCCGAAAGTGGAAAAGCAGAAAGCGCCGGTCACTTCCGCCGATGAACCGAACTGGTTCTTCCTCACGCTTTCCTGCCTCACGCTCATCTGCGTCTGCTTCATCGCCTACCTTCTCTTCGCGCAGTACATGAACATGTACGAGGGAATGCAGATTCCGATCCCGGAATTCCTCATGCCGCCGAAATGAACGGGACGCCGCCTGTTTCGAGCAGGCGGGACAAAGACAGAAAATCACCGCATCCGGAGACCGTTTCCGGGTGCGGTTCATTTTTCCCGGAAAACCGGGTTTCTTCTCGGAAGGACCGGACGCGGATCTATGACCTGTTTTCTTCAGGCGCGGTCCGCGTCCGTTCATTCAAGCATTATAACATGATCTCGAACTCGGAGACGGCGGGGCCGGGTTTGGATGCGTCACCCGGAGCAAACATGATCCGGAAGAACAGTCCTTCGAACTTGCCGTCCATCGGGACGACTTTTTCCCTGAAGGTCCCGCTGACTTCGGAAACCGGAGTCCAGGATTCCTGATCCAGCGAGCAGTCCACCTTGAACTTATATTCCGCCTCGGAGTTGAAGACGATGCGGATGTTCTTCGGCTTGATGATGCGCTCGGCGGAGACCGTCAGGAAGCACTTGTCGCCGGACGCGGCCTGATAGAACGTCTCGGGTCGTCCGTCAACGGCACACAGGGCGGAGTGGCCTGGCATGGATTCCGAGGCGAGCGTGGGCTTGTCCAGCGCCATATTGAGCGGCTTGTCCAGCGGCTTCGTGCCGATCAGCTCGCCGGTGAACTTGACGTACGGACGGCTCTCGATGACCGGAGTCCGTCCCGGCTGGAATCCGGGTCCGCGCGTGGACGCGATCTCGATGCGGCCGGACTCGAGGCCGGGCGACGTCGCTTCGATCACGGTTGTCCCGCTGTAGTAGGAACGGAAGTCAATGGAACACTTGCCGTCGCGGATGGCGATATCGGAATCGTTCCTGAACGTGATGGATCGGCCTGTGGGGAACTCGCCGGGGCCGGAGACCACGCGGAACGTCACCTCCGGAGAATTGCTGAGTTCCTTCCCTCCGGCATCGACGATCGTCGCGATCAGCTGCACGTCGTCGGTACCGTCGGCGAACATGGATTTCTTGTCGGAGGTCAGGACGACCTTCGCCGGGGTGCCCTCGACGGGCCATTCCGGGTGCTTCACGCCGCCGAACACCTCGCGGTAGTAGTACCAGCGGCGTTTGGGCAGGCGGAAATAGTCCATGACGCCCATCCAGCCGAAGCGGCCGCCCATACTGCCGTGGTCGATGCCGCACCAGATCACCTCGCCGCTGCGCCAGGCATATTCCTTCTTGCCGGTGATGTGGCTGACGGATTCGTAGCCCGCGTCGAACTTGCCGGGCCGGATTTCCATGGCGGAACCGACCGCGCCGTACTCGCTGACCACGTTCGGCAGGCCGGGGTTCTGGTATTCGCGGATGTATTCGCCGTCGCCGTTGTACCCGGCGATGTCGCTGCAATGGTCCACCTGTCCGCGCTGGGCGCCGCCGACCGCCGCCAGACGGGTCGGGTCGGCTTCGTGCGCGATCTTCGTGAGACGCTTCAGGAAATCGCGCACCTTCGTCATCACGCGCCCGTCGGAGAAGAACACCTCGTTGCAGAGGCTCCAGCACACGATGGACGGATGGTTGCGGTTGATGCGGATCATGTCGCGCAGGCTGCGGATCACGGATTCCTCGAACGGTATCTGGTCGGCCTCCTCCACGGGGTACGCGCTCGCACCGCCCCAGATGTTCGGTCCGCCCATGCCGGTGGTGCCCCAGAAGCAGTTCTCGCTCCAGAACATCATGCCGATGCGGTCGCAGGCGTCGGCGAACGCCGGATGGTGCGGATAGTGGCAGCCGCGAATGAAATCGAACCCGGCCTCCTTCATGTAGCGCACGTCGCGCTCGAATCCGGCGTGGGTCACGGCGTCGCCCCAGCCCGCGCGGTCCTGATGCACGTTCGCGCCGTGGAAATACCGGTTCTTTCCGTTCAGGAAGAATCCCTGGTCGGCGGTCCATTTGACCGTGCGGAATCCGAAGTTGTCGGAGTAGCGGTCGTAGAAGAGCGAGGTCTTCGCGTCGACCACGGTGGTCTCAGCGCGGTACAGGTTCGGCGTTTCGGGCGACCACCACTTGGCGTCCTTCACCTGCGGCGTCACGATCTCGACCTCGCGGACAGCGTTCGGCGTCATGACGACGCCCTTCCTGGATGCCTTCGCGACGAGTTTGCCGGACGGATCGTAGACGGAAGTCTCGACATCGACCGTGCGCTCCTCGTCCGACTGGTTGCGGATTTCGCTGACCACGCGGACGGACGTGTCGCCTTCCTCAAGTTTCGGCGTCGTGATGGACATGCCGTACCATGTGACATGAACCACGCGTTTCACGACCAGCGACACGTCGCGGTAAATGCCGCCGGAAAACGTGTGTTCACCCGCGCGCGGCGCGATGCGCGGATTCCAGTTATTGTTCACGCGCACGGCGATGATGTTATCGCCGTTCACCATCTGGTCGGTAAAGTCGACCTCGAATCCGGTATAGCCGCCCTCGTGATGCCCAGCCAGCTTGCCGTTCACATACACGTCCGCGACCTGAAAGACTCCCTTGAAGTCGAGGTAATACCGGTAAGTCGGGTTTGCCTCGGATACGATCTGGCCGTCCCGGATCACGAAATCCACGTTCGAGATATGGATTTTCTTCCGGTACCAGCCGTCGCCCGTGTAGAACCGGTCGGAGAGGAAATACGGCAGACTGAACGAGTGCGGAATATGCGCGAGGTCCCATTTGCTGTCGTCCAGGTCGACCGACTGCCCGTTCTCGACCGTGCCGAGCTTGAATTTCCATTCCGCATTGAGGTTGGAAACCACCCGGCCGGAAAGAGGCGGCTTCTTGCCCGCCGCAACAAAAGGCTGGTCCGCAACGACTGCCTGCGCGCTCAGTTGAGCGGCGCCGAGGATCATGATTCCGGCACAGAGGATCGCGCCGATGCGATGACGTTGAAACAGTTTCATTTCGTAGTCCTTTTCTGGTTTTCCGGGACAACATCCGATGCCCGGAGATGCTATTGTTTCATGTTCCGGTTTACAATACTCTTTTTTCGTTATATTGCAAACGCGTTTCCGCGTTATTCAGGGAGGAAGCAAGATATTTTACGTCATTTTTCACGTCAAGGACGTTAATCATAACGTTCACACTGCGTCTTTCCCCTCGGACTTTGTTCAGATGCGAAAAGGCGCAGGGACGAAGGAAATGAAGTGGCCAAAAACAAAAATGGCATAAGCGGAACGGTCCATGCCGTGCATCCCCCCGTAACCCGCCGTCTCCGAATCACCGTTTCCCCCCGAAAACGGTCATCCGGCCCCCTTGACGACGGATTCCAATGCAGGCGTCGTGCGGACCGATCCTGCCCGGGATTCCCCCGATTCCGTGATTTCCGGGCCAGGACCGCTTATGCCGGAGAAAAGGATCGCTCCCCCTCTCAAGGTTTACTATACCACGCTTTCCGGTGCGAAGCAAACACGAAAACGGTCTCAAACGCGTGAAAAACAGCCTCGGGACGCACTTTCCGCAAGGTGGTCAGGTTTGCTGGTCATGTTTCGGTGCGGACGGTGCAGGAAGCGCCTTTTTCCGACGGCGGCATCACCATTCCGGTCTGCCGGGCGATTTGCGTCGGGAGGGATCACGCGGGATCAGATTTCCTTGTAGTGGCGCATCGAGAGGTAAATGAAGGCGGCGGTCAGGAGGAAGAAGACGGAGCCGCCCGCGAAGACGGCGCGGATGCCGAGGTTCGCGGCGATGGGACTGGCGGCGACCGGGGCGAGCCCGAGGCCGAGGCAGCGCATGGCGGAGGCCCAGCCGAACATCTGCCCGCGGGAGCGTTCGTCGGTCTTTTTCGCGAGCCAGATCTGCATGGCGGGTTCGATGCCGCTGCCCATGAAGATCATGGCGAACCGCAGTACGAAGAGCGCGGCGAGCCCCCAGACGAACGAAATGGAGAACATGAAGGCGGCGGTCAGGATGGACGAAATGACCGCGAGCCGGCCCGGCGGATAGTGGTCGGCCAGATACCCGAGCAGGAAGCCGGACACGACGCCGGCGAGGCCGCAGAGGCCGGAGAGCGCGCCCGTGATCCTGGACGCGCCTTCGATGCCGCCGTGCAGGTCCTGCACGAAAAGCGGGACGAAGGAGCTGTCGAACGAACGGGAGAACAAGACCAGGCCCATGATCAGGAGGATGGGCATGTTGAGCGCGAGCTGGGCGGTTTCGGGGCGGATCGCGAGGATCACGCCTCGGAGTCCGGAGGGTTTTCCGGGCGGCGGCGTGTAATACTCGCGGGAGAAGAAGAAGACCAGGATGAACGAGAGGACGAAGCAGAGGGCGGAGATCGCGAAGGCCAGTCGGTATCCGGCGTATTCGGCCACGTAGCCGCCCGCGAACGCCCCGGCGATGGTGCCGGAGAACATGGCGCTGTTCAGCGCGCCGAGCGCAAATCCGGTGTGTTCGCGCGGCGTTTGCGTGGAGATGAGCGCCTGCGAGGCTGCCATGGTGCCGCAGAACGCGCCCTGGATGATGCGGAGCATGACCAGCTGAAGGGGAGTCTGCGCCACGCTGATGAGTCCGACCGCCACCGCGCCGCCGACGTAGGAGCGCAGGAGCATCTTCCGGCGTCCGTAGCGGTCGCCGAGGGCGCCCCAGACGGGGGAGAAGAACATCATGGTGAGCGGGCAGGCGGCGTTGAAGGCGGCGACCCAGTAGGCGAGCTCGGCCTTGTCCGTGATGTCCATGTCCTCCTGCATGAGGTAGGAGATGAACGGCAGACCGAAGGAAAAACCGATGGCGGACAGAAACTGCGCGCTCCAGATCATGCAGAGATGGCGTTTCCACGTCCTGCTGAAGTCCGGCGCGTTTCCACCGGAAAGCCGGACGGACGCCTGGCTGTCCGCCGATTGTCTCTGGGATTGCGGCATGATCGCCGTCCGCGCCGGATCAGGTGCGGCCTCCGTTTGCGGCGGCTCTGAATGCTTCGAATGCGTCGGGGAAGGGGGAGAGGGCGCGTTCGAGGATGCCGTGGATGTGCGCGATGGCGACGCCGTAGTTGGTGAACGGGACGCCCTGTTCGCGGCAGTGCAGGATGCGGGAGAGGACGGCGCGGCGGTTGAACGTGCACGCGCCGCAGTGGAGCACCAGGTCGTATTGCGTGAGGTCGTCCGGGAAATCCGCCCCGGCGGCCATGGTGAATTCGATCCCGTCGGCGTGGCGGTATTCGCGGATCCAGCGCGGGAGCTTCACGCGTCCGATGTCGTCGCCGATGGGGTGGTGCGTGCACGCCTCCGCCACGAGCACGCGCGAACCATCGTGCAGGCGGTCGATCGCGGCGGCCCCGGCGGCGCACGCGGCGAGGTCGCCTTTCATGCGCGCGAGCAGAATGGAGAACGAGGTGAGGGGAATATCGGGCGGGACGGAGCGCGAGGCGATGCCGAACGCCTGGGAGTCGGTCACGGCGAGCGCGGGCGGCGTTTTCAGCCGGGCGAGCATGTCCGCGATGCGGTGTTCGGTCACGCACAGGCAGAGCGCGTCGTGGTCGAGCGTGTCGCGGATGGCCTGGACTTCCGGCAGGATCATTCGTCCCTTCGGCGCTTCCTTGTCGATGGGCGTGATGAGCAGCACGGAATCGCCCGAGGAAATGAGGTCGCCGAGCATGGGACGCGCACCGAGGAATCCTTCGGGCGCGGCGTTGACCAGCGCGGCACGGAGCGCGGCGAGACCGGCTCCTGTGCGCGCGGAAACGCTGACGTGCGGGATCTTCGCGGCGTCGAGCCGTGCGGCAAGTGCGGGGTCCGGCGCGGCGCTGTCGGCTTTGCTGAAGACCACGATCAGCGGGATGCTGCGTTCATGGAAGAGCGCGAGCACGTCTTCCTCCGTCCTGCTCCAGCTGCCGTCGGTTACGATCAGCGCGAGGTCGGTGCGGTCGAAGACGCGGCGGCTTTTCTCGACGCGCAGTCCGCCGAGCGCGGTCGGATCCTCGTCGAGCCCGGCGGTGTCGATGAAGAGCACGGGCCCGAGCGGGGGAAGCTCCATGGGTTTTTCGACGGGGTCGGTGGTGGTGCCGGGGACGTCGGAAACGATGACGACGTCCTGTCCGGCGAGGGCGTTGAGGAGAGAGGATTTTCCGGCATTTCGTCTGCCGAAGAAGCCGATCTGGAGGCGGAGCCCCCTGGGTGTGTTCTGAATCATTTTCGGGACCGGGTGATGGCGTGCCGGGGTTATTTGGAACCGGAGGAAGTGCTCTTTTTCAGTTTTTCCGGCGTGACGTAGACGATGTCCCCGAGAAGGATATGCCCCTTGGAGTCCGGCTGCATACGGACGTTGATGCCGACCGTGTCAAGTCCTTTTTTCAGACGGACGACGACGTCTCCCGCCGTCATGCTCTTTTTTTCCAGGATGAGTTCGCCGTCCAGGAAGATTTCGGCTTTCCCGGTCATATTCTTGAAGCAGAGCGAACCGCCGTTTTCGGTGATGTCCCGGGGCAGTTTGTACCGGTTGTAGAAGAGCATCCAGTCTTTCGGCTTCATGGTGAGCATTTCCCCCATTTTCGCCTTCGAAAGACCGTTGATCTCATCGAGGGCGTCGGCCGACATGATATCCGGCTTTTCGGATACGGGCAGCGTGACGAGCCAGCCGTCGACGGTGTTTTCATGGTTCAGGAAACCTTCGACGACCGGAAGCGCCGCGGCGGAAACGGTCTTGACGGAGCACGTCGCGGATTTGAGACCCTCGCTTTTCGCCGTGATCTCGATCGTGCCTTTTTTGCCGCGGACGGACTGGACGATGAGCTGCGCATAGCCGTTGAAGAGCGGGCGGGAATCCGCTTTTTCGCTGAGGATGCATGTGGGATCGCCGTTGCCGACGCCAATGTTGCGTCCGGGGCCGGAAACCTCGAATTCGACGGAGAAGTCCGCGTCCGGGACGATGCGTCCCGAAGCGTCGACGGCGCAGACCGTGACGGGGACGGCGTCGCAACCGTCCGCCCCGATCTCCGTGCGGTCGGGGATGAGTTTGAGCTCGACGGGCTTTCCCGTGGTCTCGATCTGGGTGCGGATGACCTCCTGGCCGCCCTTCCTGCCGACGAGAAGCAGGCTGCCGGGTTCGTACGGGACTTTGTGCGTCAGCATTTCGAAGGGGTCGACTTTGAACGTGCCGATGTTGTTTCCGTTGAGGATGAAGGAAACCTCCTCCACGTTCGTCGCGCAGAAGACGTCGATCTCCTGTCCTTCTTTCCCCTCGTGGTTCCAGTGGCCGGGGTTGGTCTGGAGGACGGGCTTGTCGAGCCACTGCGCCTGGCGGATGTAGAACGCCGTCTTCGGGAATCCGCAGAGGTCCATGCAGCCGAAGTAGCTGCTGTTCGCGGGGAACCTGTTGTTGAACGGCGTAGGCTCCCCGTGGTAGTCGAAGCCCGTCCAGACGAACGTGCCGGCGAGGAAGCGGCGTTTCATGACGGCCTCCCAGTCCTTGCGGTGCGTGGTGCCCCAGTCGGCGGCGAAATCATCGTAGGAGGAAGCGATGTTCTTTTCGCGGTCCGTGGCGAGCGCACCCCTGGTCTCGAACGCGCTGGCGCCTTCCGTGAGCAGGATGGGAATGTTCGGATATTCGGAGTGGAACCTGTCGATTTGGCCGTACTGGTAGTTGAACCCGACGATGTCAAGGACATTCCGGGCTCCTTCCTTCGAGAAGAATCCGCCGTTCATGGCCGCGAGGACGGGGCGTGTGCTGTCTTCCGCCTTGACGGCGTTGACGAGCGCGCGGGCGATTTCCTGACCGCGGAATTCGCCCTGCAGGGGTTCTTCGTTGAAGATGCTCCAGGCGATGACGGACGGATGGTTGCGGTCGCGGCGGACGTGGGCCCTGACATAGTTCAGCCAGTCCGGGCCGGCGTTGAACGCACGGTTCTCGTCGATGACGAGGAGGCCGTACTTGTCGCAGAGGTCAAGGATGTTTTCGCTCGGAGGGTTATGGGAGCAACGGTATGCGTTCGCGCCCATTTCCTTGAGTTTTTTGATGCGGAATTCCTCGATCGCCGCGGGGACGGCCGCGCCGACGCCGGCATGGTCCTGGTGGTTGCAGACGCCCTTGAGCTTCATCGGCTTTCCGTTGAGGGTGAAACCGTTCGTGAAATCGAATTTGAACGAGCGGAATCCGAAGTTGACGGCTTTCTCGTCGAAAACGCGCGTTTCGTTCTTGATCGTGACTTTAAGCTGGTAAAGCGCGGGCGTGTCGGGGGACCAGGTTTTCGGCGCCGCGATACGGATGGAGTACGGGACGCGCGTCGTCTGGTTCGGGGGAAGCAGGGAGAGCAGGCGTTTGGATTCGACCTTTTTCCCGTCCGGAGCGAAGATGTCGATGTCCACGGCCGGGGATGCTTCGAGGATGCCGTCGTTGACGATGTCAACATATCCGTTGACGTTCCAGCCGTCGATCTTGACTTCGGCGTTGACCAGGACGCCCGCTTCCGTGGCGACATGGACCGGGTCGCTCACGATGAGCCTGACGTCGCGGTAGATTCCGGCGCCCTCGTACCACCAGCCCTCGAAGACGGCGGCGTTGACTTCGACTGCGATGACGTTTTCGCGCCCGAACATCAGGGTCGGCGTGATGTCCATGGTGATCGTGTTGTATCCGCTGTAGTTGTGATGGAAGAGCGTCTGGTTGATCCAGAACGCGGAATGCGTCGCGATGCCGCCGAACTGGAGCTCCACGCGTTTGCCTTTCCAGGAGGACGGCACGAAGAAGCGTTTGCGGTAATACCCCCAGCCGCGCCTGCGGTAACCCTGCTCGCCGTCCTCTTCCGGATAGAAACCGTCTTCGACCGCCCAGTCGTGCGGCAGGTTGACGGGGCGGAAATCCCTGTCGTCGAAATCAGCCGCGGTGAACGGCCAGACGACGTCCGCGGTCGCGGCCTTCGCGCCGGCCCAGATGGATTTGTGTTCCTTGTATTCCTTCGGGGCGATCTGATGGTCCGAAGGGAGGAACATCCAGCCGGGGTTGAAGTCGTAGATTTCGGAAGCGCCGGCCGTCCCGGCCAGAAGGATCAGAAAGAGGGACAGGCAGGCGGTTCTGACGGCTTTTTTGTTCATATTCGTATTCATGATGCTGACCTTTCTTTTGACTCCCGCGTGCGGCGGAAATGGATTGGAGCCGGAAGACGGAACGACAGTTTATGTAGATTATTTGTTGAAATAATATAGCACACGGCGAGGAGGAATCAACCCCGCGCGGGAAAAACATGCGGAATTTTTTCCATGCCGGCGCCGTGCACCCGCTGTTTGCCGATGCGGCGGAAAACCGGGAAACGACGGCTCAGAACGAAACGTTGATGTCCCCGGAAATCGCGGTCGGATGGGGGATGAGCTTCATCCCCATGGAGTTCAGCCAGTCCTGGTCCCAGGCGTTGAGCATCTTCGGATCGGTTGGCGGGCCGAACGGATTCAGGTCGATGACGAGGATTTCGTCCTTGGAGGTGAAATAGATGTCGAGCACGATGTCGGGCTCGGGAAGCACCCAGAAGTTCCTGTCGATGAAATTGACGGCGAGGGTCCAGTATTTTTCGCGGGCTTTCTCCAGCTGCGGGAAGTGGCGCGTCATCCAGTACTGGCTCATCGCGCGCAGCTTGCCGTTCTTCACGAAGAGCCGGAACTCGCGGGCGGGATCCATGCGGCGGAACGGCCGGACGCAGAGGGCGGAGACCATGCCGTTCATGGCGGCGTTCCGCACCTTTGCGCTTTGGGTCAGGAAATACCATGCGCTGGTGGCGGACCGGACCGCGCCGCGTTTTTCCTCGAAGCGGACGGTGTCGGTCGGCGCGACGAGGTCGGTTCCGACGAAGCGTGTGAACGTGAATTTGCTCATGGCGCTGGCAAGGCGGTCGATCACGTTTTTCGCGATGCCCGATTCCGCGTCGCCTTCCTGCAGGGCCTTGATCTCGATGTCCATCAGGAACACGAAGTTTGTGGGGAGGGAATATACGGAGAGGCGCGGATACCAGTTCTGGATCCGGCAGTGTTCGAGTGTTTTGTTCATGTGGGGCCGTCTCCTTTTTGACAGGCGGTTAAAAATCGGAATCGTCGAGATCGTCGTCTTTCCGGTCGATCTGGGGACAGACTTTTTTCAGGACGGCGCGGAAGGCGAAGAGCTGGTAGACGAAAAAGATCCCGACGAAAAGAAGCTGGAATGAAATCAATCTGTCCCCGCCGGCGGCGTCGAAGAGCGTGGCGGCGATCTGCGCGGGGAACGTGGAGTAGACCATGATCGTCAGGACGTTCCGGTAGAGAAGCCCCTTCGGGAGCGTGGAGGCCCGCAGATACTGCACCAGCGACACCAGCAGGACGATCACGCCGATCACCAGCAGGTTGCGTCCGAACGTGACCAGCAGGACGAGCGCCGTCAGCAGCGAAACCGCCAGACGGGCTGCCTGCGAACCCGTGGCCAGGATCGGGGGCAGGTCTTCCTCAGAAGCGTCGCCGGACGGCTTTGCTGCGGACGCGGTGAAATTCTGTTTCAGGACTTCGGCGAAACCGGGGCCGGAGAACCTTTCCCCGTTCATGCCTAGGTTGTCGACCGCGTCGTTGACTTTCGGGGAAAGCGAGGCGTAAAGCACGGATACGGGCATCAGGCTGGCGTAGAGGAGGTCTTCCCCATTCCAGTTGAACCCTGCCCAGGTCGCCAGGCCGCCGGGCAGGACGACGATGCCGTGTTCGGACGTGCGGCCGACGTTGAAATCCTCGGCCGAGAACGTGTCGCCGGGGAAGTATTCCAGCGTGACATAGGGAAGCTTGAAACGGCGCGGCGTGTCCGGGTCCTTCTGGACGGAAATCTTCTCCGGCGTGATCACGAACGCCCCGATTTCCTCGTCGAGATTGCGTCCGGCGCGTTCGAACATGTCTTTCTGCATGATCGTGGCGACGATCGCGGCCATGACGGAG
This sequence comes from Lentisphaeria bacterium, assembly GCA_017963105.1. GTDB lineage: Bacteria > Verrucomicrobiota > Lentisphaeria > Victivallales > UBA1829 > UBA1732. The sequence goes on along the minus strand of JAGCTY010000161.1, from coordinate 21,969 downwards.
CAGAGGATCGTCAGCAGGAAGAAATGCCAGATGGCGCGGGCGGGCGAAGTCTCGTAGATTTCGGTCATGACCTTCGTCCCGGCGCAGAGACGGAACATGGTCGGGAAGAAGCCGGGCGCGGGCGCCGTTTTTGTCCCTGGCTGAGGCTGAGACATGGTCAGACGAGCCTCCGGACTTTGAATCCGCGGGGACCGTTCCGCTTGATGATCTTTTCGACGCGCCTGGAAATGGCCGGATAGGCATCCGGGGTGACCTTCTGGACGAACACGATGCCGTCGAGATGGTCGAGTTCGTGCTGGACGACGCGCGCGAGGAGCCCGCCGCATTCGAGGACGAACTCGGTGCCGTCGAGGAGCATGGACTTGAGCACGACGGCGTCGCTGCGCATGACGCAGCCGTAGACCTCCGGGACGCTCAGGCAGCCTTCGTCGAACGGGCAGAGGCTGCCGGAGTACGAAACGATCTCCGGGTTGATCAGCGTGATCGGCATAAGGGGAAGAAGCTTCTTCTCGCCGGGCGAATGGACCGGAAGCTCGTTGCCGTCCTCGTCCTTCGGCGGATCGATGTCGATGGTCACGATGCGCTGAAGGAGCCCGACCTGGTTTCCCGCGAGGCCGATCCCGTGCGACTTGTACATGATGTCGAGCATGGCCTCGGAAATGCGCTCCGTCTCCTCGGTGATCTGTTCGACGGGGCGGGCCTTCGCCGCCAGGATCGGATCGCCGAGCAGCCGGAGCCTGAGTTTTTCGACGGGGATGTTGTTCATGCGTCCTCCTGAAAACGGTTATGCGGTCGCGGCGAGGGCGGCGCGGATGCGGCGGGCGCATTCCTTCACGCCGATGCAGACGACCGTCTCGTAGATGCTGGCTCCGACGGTGACGCCGCAGACGGCGACGCGGACGGGCTGGTTGAGGGCGAACTGGGAAAGACCGTCGGCGGTTTCGATGGCGCGGAGGGCGTCCTCGACGGCCTTCGGATCATTTTCGGGGAGCGTGTCGAACGCGTCGGCGGCTTTCGTGAGGGCGGCGCGCATGGGTTCCGGCATGAGGAACTTCTTCACGCCCTTCGGATCGTAGTCGACCGGGACGGCGAAGAAATAGGTCCAGGCGGCCAGGTCGGTCATGAGCTTGGTGCGGGTCTGCATCAGGTCCGCCACGGCGTCGAACTTCGCGCGGTCGACGCTTTCCCTCCACGGATAGGCGGCGGCGAAATCCCAGGCGCGTTCGCGGAAGACCGCCGGATCGAGCGCGGCGATGTACTGCCCGTTCAGGTTCGCCAGCTTCACGGCGTCGAACTGCGCGGGCGAATGCTGGGCGCGGGCGAGGTCGAACGCCTCGACGAGTTCCTCGCGGGACATCTTCTCGCGGTTGTCGCCGGAGGACCAGCCGAGGAGCGTCAGGAAGTTGAAGAGCGCTTCGGGGAGCACGCCCTTGCCGCGGAAATCGCCGACGAAGGCGTCGCCGTCGCGCTTGCTGTATGGCTTGCCCTGGGCGTTCACGATCATCGGCAGGTGGGCGTAGGCCGGGACCTTCGCGCCGAGGGTCTGGAACATGAAGAGGTGGCGGTATGTGTTTTCCACATGGTCGTCGCCGCGCACGATGAGCGTGATATCCTGCGTGATGTCGTCGCAGACGTTCGCGAGGTGGAAGACCGGGCTGCCGTCGCTGCGGACGATGATGAAGTCCCGCATACTGTCGAGCGGCTTGGAAAGGTGCCCCTTGACCATGTCGTCGTAGAAGACTTCGCGGCGGGTGAACGTCATGGACGCGGCATGCTCGATCGTTTCGACCGCGCCGTATCCCAGGATTTCGTTGAGCTTGTCGTCCGTGAGCGAGAAGAGCGTCTGTCCGGCGGCGTCGAGGACCGCAAGGTCCCTGAACCCGGCGAGGCACGCCTGGTTCTCGACCGGCTTGCCCTTCGGCGAGAGCGTGGTGAACTTCAGGCCGCCGCCGCTGATCTCGACCGCGGTGTCCGGGGCGAGCGCGAGCGAAGCGGGCCCGACCGTGCGCACGAACGGGAAATCGTCGCAGAAGAAGGGGATGCGGAAGAGGATCGGGGAATGCTCCGTGACGGGTCCGAGCGGATAGGCGTTTCCGTCCTCGACGAGCTTCTTCGCGGCGTCGAGGTGATGCCGTGCCTGCGTGGTCTGATAGAGGACTTCCTCGTCGTAGTCGAGGCCGAGCCACTCCATGCATTCGAGGAGCGTGTCGATCGCCTCCTTCGTGGAGCGTTCGAGGTCGGTATCCTCGATTCTGAGAATGAACTTGCCGCCCATGTGGCGGGCGGCAAGCCAGTTGAAGATCGCGGTGCGGATGTTTCCGATGTGGACCTGCCCGGTGGGGGAGGGTGCGAATCTGAGTCTGTGCTGCATGATGGTGAAAAGATGCGGGCCGACGAGGGCCCGCGGATGATGTTCGGGTTTTCAGGTTGGGAGGGGCGGATCAGTTCGCGTTGGTCGCGGCGAGGATCTGCGCCTTGGCGTTGTGCATGCTGACGACGGCCTGTGCGAGGTAGGTCTCGGCGTTGACGAATTCGCGCTGGACTTCGTTCACGCGTGTGATGGCGCAGTTGCCGGCTTCGTACTCGTCGTCGACCAGGTCGCGCATCTTGCGGACGGCCTCGAGGTTCTTCTGGTAGAGCTTGACGGTCTTGAGGCTGACGATGTAGTTTTCATAAGCGGTGCGGACGTCGTTGATGACGGTGATCCATTTGTCGGCGAGGGTGTACTCGGCCTGTTCCATGGCGGCCTGTGAGGCGCGCATGTTGAAGAAGGTCCGGCCGCCGGAGAAGAGGTCCCAGGAGACGTTGATGCCGCTGGAGAACGTGCTGTAGCGGGTTCTGCGGATGCCCTGGTGGGAGGTGTAGCCGGAGTCGGAGCGGAACGGGCTGTAGTGCGTGGCGGAGTTGTTGTAGCCGACGCCGAGGTTGGCCGTGACGGTCGGACCGAACGCGGCGATGCTGGAATAGTAGCTGAACTTGGAGGCTTCGAGCGATTCGCGGAGGGCCTTCAGGTCGGGACGGTTCGAGAGGGCGGCGTCGAGGTAGACGCTTTCGTCGGCGAGCATTTCGCCGTCGACCGCGAGCTCTTCGGGGAATTCGACGTCGTCGGGGATGGTGCCTTCGGTGAGGCCCATGAGGGCGGCGAGGGCGTATTTCGAGGAGGCGAGGGCGTAATTGGCGGAGTAGAGGTTGCTCTCGGCGTTGTTGTAGTTGACCTTGAAGTTGAGGACGTCGGAAAGCGTGGAGGCGCCGACGCCGTATTTGAGCTCGGTTTCCTTGAGGAGCTGGCGGTTGTAGCGCATGTCCTCAAGCGCGATGTTGCGACGGGCCTTCGCCAGCATGACGTTGTTGTACGCGTATGCCACGTTCTGAAGGAGCAGACGGCGGGCGTCCTGTTCGAGCTGTTCGGTGCTCTTCCAGTTGTAGCGGGCGGCCAGCAGGTTCATTTCGCGCTGGAAGCTGTCGAAGACGAGCAGGGATGCGGACATGGACGGGTTGGACGTGTAGGTCTTGTAGCTGGCGCCGGCATCCTCGGTGTAGCCGTGGCTGTGGTAGGAGGTCAGGGCGTAGGAAGCCGTGACGGTGGGCAGGTAGTACGCGAACCGGCTGTAATACTGGGCGCGCGCCTGGGAAACGGCGAAATAGCGCGACCTGAAGCTCGGGTTGTTCTGGATGGCGATGGTCTGCGCTTCGTCGAGGGTAAGGAGCTTGAGCCCCGCGGGAAGCTGCTGGTGCTCTTCCGCGGTGATCTCGGTATATTTGTCTTTGGAAATAGCCGCAGGCGGTTTCGCAACGTTGCACGCGGTGAGGGCCGCGAGGAGAATCGCGGAAACGGCGGTAGCGCTCAAAACTTGAATTTTCATACTGTCCGGTCGCCTTTCGATGGGGTAAAATGTTTTGTAAGCGAATTAATACCTCTAAATATACATCGTTCCGCGGAATATTCAAATGATTCTCCGGAGAAAAATGTTATTTTTCAGTTGCGGAAGAGAAAAACTTTTTTTGGAAGGAAATGTCTGAAACAAATTCATGATTCCAACCGAAAAGGACTTGTAAAAAAGACAGGCAGGGATATATTATCGTCAAAACAACTCCAACTTCACCTCTTTTCGAGCGCCATGAAAAACAATCCCGAACTTACGATCACCTCCGCCATCGCCGGCGTCTCGGGGGTGCTGCTGCTCTGCGCCTGCCTTCTGGTCCTGAATTCCGTCCCGTATTCCTCGCTCCCGGCGTGGGGCGTCTGGCTCGCCGGCCTGTCGGTCGCGGCCGGATTCGCGGCGATGCTGTGCGCGCGGAACTACGGCGTGCTGGTGGGCGCGGTACTGCCGGGACTTCTGCTCGCTGCGCTGGGGGTGTACTGGTCGCGGACGGGCGGCGAGGTGAAACGCGCGCTGTCGCTGGCGATGGCGTGCGGGGGATTCTGGGTGTTCCTGTGGATCAGTTCTCAGATGCTGGCGTCGGCGTGCCGGTCGCACCTCGGGCTTGGACCTGGCAAGTCGGTGTTCGCGAGCGCGGCGGTCCTGCTGGTCCTGTCGAAGACGCTGTCCGTCGTCGTGATCCGGTTCGGCGCACAGGGATTCCGCGTCATGGAAATCGCGCTGGCGGCATGGCTGGTCGCGCTTCTGGTGTGGCGGCCGTCGCTGGGTTTGCGTACGCTCGGCCTGATCCTGTCGCATTCGCTGTACCGGATCCGCGTCGACCGGATCGAGAACTACCCGGACGCCGGTCCGGTCCTGCTCGTGGCAAACCATATTTCGTTCCTCGACTTCATCTTCATCCTGTGCCTGAAGCCGCGCCGCGTGACGTTCATGGTGGACGAGGCGTTCTACCGGTTCCCCGGCCTGCATCTGTTTTTCCGGTGGAGCGGGGCGCTTGAGGTGCCGCGCGGGATGAACCGGGAGCGGATGCGTCGGCTGATCGAACGGACGCACGCGGTCCTGAACAACGGCGGCGCGGTGTGCGTCTTCCCCGAGGGCGCGATCTCCCCGAACGGAATCACGCATGCGTTCCGGTCGGGGCTGCACCGGCTGATGCCGTCGCCGGATATCCCGGTGGTCCCGGTGCGCCTGGGACTGCACTGGGGGAGCCTGCTGACGATCTATGGCGGGAAGCTGCGGTTCATCAAGCCGCGTCTGCTGCCGATTCCCGGCACGATCATCGTCGGCGAGCCGATCCCGCCGGACTGGAACGGGTTCCGCATCTGGCAGCGGATCCAGGAGCTGGGCGCGGAGGCCGAGATGAAGCCTGTGCGCGGAGAGAAGACCGTGCATTACCGGTATCTGCGGCGTTCGCTCCAGCATCCGTTCGAAAGCACGTTCAAGGACGCCGACGCGCCGAAAGGCCTGTCGAATTTCGCCATGCTCGCGCAGTCGATCATCATCAGCCGGAAACTCCGGAAGATCCTGGCGGAACACGGCGACGACGGGCAGTTCGTCGGCGTGCTGCTGCCGAATAAGGCGGTTTCCGCAGCCGTGCTCCTCGGCGTGATGTTCGCCGACCGCACCCCCGCGATCCTGAACTACACGGCGGGCGACGCCGTGATGCAGTCCATGTACGACCGCGCGAAGCTGAAGACGGTGATCACGAGCCGTCTTTTCCTGAACAGGCTGAAGAAACCCGTGCGCGACGAGATGTTCTTCCTGGAGGACCTGCCGAAGCTCGTCACGAAGGGCGACAAGCTCCTGACCGCGGCTCAGATCATCCTTCTGCCGCACCAGCTGCTCATCCGCCTGGTTTCGCCGCGCTATGGCACCAACCTCATGCATCCCGCGGCGCTCCTCTTTTCCAGCGGGTCAACGGGGATGCCGAAGGGCATTCTGCTGTCCCATCACAACATCACGGCGAACATCTGGAGTTTCTGGCGGCAGCTGAACTGGCTGTACGGCACGGAGCGCATTCTCGGCAACCTGCCGCTTTTCCATGCGTTCGGGCTGATGGTCGGGCTGTGCTTCCCCGGCGTCACGGGGACGAAGGTCACGCTTGTGGCGAATCCGCTGGACGGCGCGGGCGTGTGCAAGGCGGTGCGCGACGACAAGGTCACGATGCTCATCTCCACCCCGACGTTCCTTCAGACGTACATGCGGAGCTGCAAACCGGGCGATTTCGATTCATTGCGCATGATGGTGACCGGCGCGGAGAAACTCCAGAAACGCCTCGCGGACGCGTTCTTCGAGCTGACCGGGCTGCACATCATCGAGGGATACGGCTGCACCGAGATGTCGCCGATCGTGTCGCTGAACCTGCCGAAGGATTTCCTGGCGGTGGGACGCGAGGCCGGGCCGGAGGGGAGCATCGGCGTGGCTATGCCGGGGATCGCGGCGCGCATCGCGGACGTGGACACAGGCGAACTGCTCGGTCCGGGCAAGGAGGGCCTGCTCCAGCTGAAATCGGCGTCCGTGATGCTCGGCTACCTGGACGATCCCGAGGCCACGGCGGCCGCCATGACCCCGGACGGCTGGTACAACACGAACGACGTCGCCTCCATGGACCGCGACGGCTACATCCGCATCACGGGGCGTCTCTCGCGGTTCAGCAAGATCGGCGGCGAGATGGTCCCGCACGAACTGATCGAAAACCGCCTGGAGGAGTTCTACGGCCTCGAAGGCAAGGTGGCCGTCACGGCGCGACCCGATCCGCGCAAGGGCGAACAGCTCGTCGTGTTCTACGCCGCCGACTGCGGCTTCGACCCAGCCGACGCCGGGAACCGTCTCCGCGAATCCGGCTTGCCCAACCTGTGGGTGCCGCGTCCCGACAGCTTCTTCCCGCTGGAAAAGATTCCGTTCCTCGGCAACGGCAAGAAAGACCTGAAAAAACTGCGCGAACTGGCCATGAATGTCTCGCCTCAGAGATAAGGCCGGTCCACGTTTGTTTTCCGTGCTCCCGCGCAGCAGATCACAGGATCACCGCCGCGTGCGGGGCATAATAATTTCCGGCGCTGCGTGCATCGGTCGGCCTTGTCAGCACAGGATCATCGCCGCGTGCGGGGCATAAAAACGCGCGTTTTCTTGACTTTTTGACAAAAGATACTTGTTTTTTCTGTTTTTTGAGGTATCTTTTTATGATTTGAAACCCGCGGAGACACCAGCATCATGCCGAATCAGGACGTCATCGTCAAATATCTGTTTTATTCCGTCGACTTCGTGATCATCTGGGCGATGATCTACTGGGTGCTGTATTTCCTGCGCGGCACCCGCAGCGCCAACGTGCTGTTCGGCGTGATCGCCGTACTTCTGACCGCCACGATCCTGGTGTCCCGTGTCGAACGCCTGACCGTGCTGCGGTTCCTGCTGATCGAAGGCCTGATCCCGTCCCTCGGCATCGCCATCCTCGTGATCTTCCAGCCGGAATTCCGGCGTGCGTTCGCTCAGGCGGGCAGCATTTTCGTGTCGAACCGGATCGGACAGGAGACGATCGACCAGGTGGCCGAGGCCGCCGCGCAGCTGTCCGTCACGCGGACCGGCGCGATCATCGTGTTCGAGCGCAATATCGGGCTGACGGACACGACGCGTTCGGCCGTCTCGCTGGACGCCCGCGTGGATGCCCTGCTGCTCCAGTCCATTTTCTATCCGAACTCGCCGCTTCACGACTGCGCCGTGGTCATCGGGAAGAACAACCGCATCGTGGCCGCCCACGCCGTGCTGCCTTTGGCCGAGGAGGATTTTTTCGTGAACGGGAAGCGCCTCGGCACGCGCCATCGCGCCGCGGTCGGCATCTCGCAGGAGACCGACGCCGTGGCGGTGGTCGTATCCGAGGAGACCGGACTGATCAGCCTGGCGAAGAAGGGGCGCCTGATCCGCGGGCTGAGCGCCGAGGAACTCCGGTTCCAGCTCAGCACGATTCTGCTGGAACGGAAAAAAGCGCCGTGGAAACGCTTCGGCAAGGCGGCTGAACTCGGGCTGGCGAGTCCTGACGACGCCGGGGACGACGGCGGAAAGGACGGCGAAGCATGAGCGCGATCATCAAATTCTGGCAGAAGGTCCAGCCGCACATCCCGCATATCATCAGGCACGATTTCTGGCGCAAACTCTTCGCGCTGATCTTCGCCTGCCTTCTGACCGGATATGTGTACCAGAACGTGAAATCGCAGAAGGAAATGGTCAAGATCGACCTCCGCGGGGTGCCGGTCCGGTTCGTGGCCGGCGAGAACGGGGTCGATCTGATCCCGCGCGACGTGTCCGTCGACATTTCCGTAGAGGTCCCGGCAGGCCAGAAGGGGCTGAAAGGCACGGATTTTTATGTGGAATGCCCCGTGACGAAAAATCAGGTCCTGGCGGATATGCCGGTCAAGCTCCTTCCGGATATGGTGCGGTCGAGCGCGGCGCTGGAAGACCTGAACGTTCTGTCGATCAACCCGGAAATGCTGCCGCTGAACATCGACATCATGGACACCAAGGACGTCCCCGTGCATCCGGTCAGCGATTTCAGAGAGGTGATGGACGGCTATCAGGCGTCGCTCGTCCAGCCGGAGAAGCCGGTGACGATCCGCGGTCCGAAGAAGCTCCTGGATGACATCAAGTATCTCGAAACCGAAAAGATTCCGCTGGCGAACGTGACGAACAGTTTTTCGCGCCAGGTCGATCTGGTTTCGCCGGAAAAAGGCATCGAAATCCTTTCCGGCAAGGTGAGAGTCGAGGTCAGGATCGAGAAGAACAAGCCGCGCGCCTTCTACGGCATCCCCGTCCAGGTTCTCTTCGGCAGGTCCGGCGCGAACAACCTCATCATCTCGAAGATCCAGCCGGAATCCGTGACCGTCCTGGTCGACAGCGTGCCGGATATCTCCCAGACGCAGATCCATCCGTTCCTCGACCTGTCGGACGTGACGCGGCCGGGCGTCTATACCGTCGATATCAAATGCTGGTCCGACAATGACCGCATCAAGGTGGTCGAGGTGATTCCGGTCCAGGCCACCGTGACCCTGGAGCCCGTCGTCACGCCCGCATCGAAATGAAACAGCAACCGTTTTCCAACCGGAATAGAATGTGCCATGACTGAACTTTCGATACCGAATTATTCCCAGGCGGAGGATATCTGCAACTCCGTTACGCACATCGCCGGCGCCGTGCTCACGGTGTACGGCACGTACCTGCTGATCATGAACTCCTCCCTGCCGCCGTTCATCGTCTGCGCCCTGATCTACGGCGTCTCCATCTTTTCCATGTTCCTGGTTTCCTCCATGTACCATGCCATCCGCGACCAGGACGTGAAGAGCGCCGTCCGCAAGGCGGACCATGCAGTGATCTATTTCGCGATCGCCGGGACCTATGTGCCGATCCTGAACGCCATCGCGTCGCCGCGCGAGTGCATCATCTGGTTCTGTGCGCTGGGCCTGTGCGCGGTTGTCGGCGGGGTCTTCTCCTTCATCACGCTCAAACATAAGTATGTCACCACGGTCATATACCTGGTCATGGGCTGGGCGTCGCTCCTGCTGCTGAAAAGCTTGTGGAGTGTGGCAGATCCTATGGTCACCTATCTCCTGATCGGCGGCGGCGTGGCATTTTCCATCGGCGCGGGGCTGTACCTGATCAAAAAGCCCTTCGTGCATACGGTGTTCCACCTCTTCGTCCTGGCCGGCGTCATTCTCCAGTACCTTGCGATCAGGATGCTGTATTCCTGAGCCGGATCCGAACACCGCTTTCCGGAAAAAACGCCCGGCGCCGCGTGGAACGGCTGCCGGACGTATTTCGCAAACGGAAACAGAGGAAAGGCCGGTTACGGTTTCTTTTCCTCGGCCTTGGCCTCGTTCCAGAGTTCGTCGAGGCGGGCCATGGGGGTGTCGTCGACGGTCTTTTCCTCGGCGGCGAGCTTCGACTCGACCGCGCGGTAACGGCGGTCGAACTTGTCGGAGGCGCGGTTCACGACCTCCTCGCAGTTTTCGCCGCGGAATCGGAGGAAATTGACGACGGCAAACACGAGGTCGGCGGCCTCGTCGTTGATCTTCTCCCTGTCGCCGGATTGGTACGCTTCCTCCAGCTCGGACATCTCCTCGCGGACCTTCGCGAGGATGTCGGCGTCGTTCGTCCAGTCGAATCCGTGCTTGGCGGCCTTCTTCTGGAGCTTTTCGGCGCGGAGGACGGCGGGGAGGTTGCGCGGCACGCCGTCGAGCGCGGACTTGCGGTAGTCGTCGTGCTCGGTCTTCTTGATCTTCTCCCAGTTCACGAGCACCTGCGCGGAGTTGTCCACGTGTACATCGCCGAAGACGTGCGGATGGCGGCGGATCATCTTGTCGGAGATGCCGCGCGCGACATCCTCCAGCGTGAACGCGCCGCGCTCCTCCGCCATGACACTGTTCATGACGACCTGCATCAGGAGGTCGCCCAGCTCCTCGCACATCTCGGCGTCGGACTTGTGGTCGACGGCGTCGAGGTATTCGGCGGCCTCGCCGACGAGGCATTTCTTGAGGGATTCGTGGGTCTGTTCGCGGTCCCAGGGGCATCCGTCGGGCGCACGCAGGCGGCGCATGACGTTCACGAGGCGTTCAAGTTCGGACATGTTCATATCGGGTCAATACTCCGTGCCCGGGGCGTCCTGCGGAAAATCGGGATGTTCCAGGCGTTTTTTGTAGTAGTTGTAAAGCGAGACCTGGGCGCGCTCGGATTCGTGCTGGAGCGTGCCGGTGGTGTGCGAATAGCGGTTTTCCCCGGTCAGGCGGCGTCCCTTCCTGCGGTCGTGGAGCGAGGTGAACAGGATCACGTCCAGCTCGTCGCGCAATGCGGCGGATTCGACCGGGACCAGGATCTCGACGCGGCGGGAAAGGTTGCGCGGCATGAGATCGGCGCTGCCGATGAAATACTCCGGCGCGCCGCCGTTGGCGAACCGGTAGATGCGCGAGTGCTCCAGGAAGCGGTCCACGATGCTGACCACGCGGACGTTCGCGGCGGCTTCGGGCGGGAGCGAGGCCGGGTTCATGGCGCAGATGCCGCGCACGACCATGTCGATGCGGACGCCGCGCCGCGCGGCCTCGTAGAGGTGCTCGATGACCTCCGGGTCCTGGAGCGCGTTGAGCTTCAGCGTGATGCCGCCGGGGTGCGCGGGCGTGGAGAGCGCCGCCTCGCGGTCGATCATGGCGAGGACGCGTCCGCGCATGTCGTAGGGCGCGGCGATGATTTTCTTCCAGCTCGCCGGGGCGGAGAGCCCGGTGATGGCGTGGAAGAGCGCGGAAACGTCGTCCGCGAGCGCGTCGTCGCAGGTGAAGAGCCCGATGTCGGTGTACTGCTTCACGGTGGAGCAGTTGTAGTTCCCGGTCGGCAGATGCAGGTAGCGGCGCACCTCGTCCCCTTCGCGGCGGACGATCAGCAGCATCTTCGCGTGGACCTTGATTTTCGGCACGCCGTACACCACGTGCGCGCCCGCGTCGGCCAGCTCGCGCGACAGCCGGATGTTGTTCTCCTCGTCGAACCGCGCCATGATCTCGAAGTAGACCGTGACCTGTTTGCCCGCCTGCGCCGCGCGGATCAGCGCATGGACCACCGGCGGGTCCTGTCCCACGCGGTACAGCGTCTGCTTGATCGCGATCACGTCCGGGTCGTCGGCCGCCTCGGAGAGCAGCCGGATCACCGGGTCGAACGATTCGTACGGGACGTGCAGGAAGAACGGGCCGCCGTCGCGAATGCAGTCGAACATGGATCTGTCGGCGGGGCAATGCGGCGAGGGCAGGGGCGGCAGCGGCGGGTCGAGCAGGTCGGGATGGCCGGGAAGCCTGACCAGGTCCATGAGACCCGTCAGGTCGACCGTGCCGCGGACGGAGATGTGTTCGTCGGGCGTCACGCCGAGCGTATCCATGAGGAACGCCCGCGCGGCGGCGGACATGGCGGCGGACGTCTCCAGCCGTACGATCGTGCGCTTGCCGCGTTTCCGCAGCATCGCCTGCATCTCGCTGAGCAGGTCGCCGGTGTCCTCGTCCGGGGTCAGGTCGCGGTCGCGCGTGACGCGGAACGCCGCGCATTCGAGCACGGTGCAGCCGGGGAAGAATCCGGCGGCCTTCGCCCCGACCAGCTCCTCCAGCGGCAGGAGCAGGATTTCGCCCGGGACGTCGAGCGATTCGAAGCACAGGAACCGGCTCGACCGGGTCGGCACCTGCATGAACGCCGTGCGGATTTCGTCGGTGCCGGGGCACTGCACGCGGATGAGCAGTTCCAGCGCGAGCGCGGGCACGACCGGCGGTTCTTCGGCGTCGGGATCGACGGCCACCGGGGTCAGGGCGGACCGGTATTCGCGTTCGAAGAGCGCGGACGCCTCCGCGGCGCATTCCTCCGGCAGTTCTTCCCAGCGGACGACACGGATGCCGTGCGCGGCCAGGGCCGGCCTCAGGCTGCGTTCCCAGCTCCGGTACTGGCGCGCCGTCAGAATGCGGATCTTTCGGATCAGCCGTTCCCGGAGTTCGTGCGGGGAAAAATAATAGCGGCCGCCGAAACGGGCGACCGCGTCGGGCGCATGCCGGGCCAGGCCGGCGATCCGCACCATGAAGAATTCATCGAGGTTGCTGCTGAAGATGGAGAGGAATTTGGCGCGTTCGAGCAGGGGGACGGCGGGGTCCATAGCTTCCTCCAGGACGCGGGCGTTGAACGCAAGCCACGAGTCGTCCCGGAGGAGAATGGGGGGATGAATGTCCTCTGCCGGAGAAGCCATGATTTCCCTCTGACCGCAGCGGCAGCCGCCGATCAATAGCGTTTCTGGGCGCTGCGTGCGAGCACGCGCAGACGGAGCGCGTTCAGCTTGATGAAGCCGGCGGCGTCCTTGTGGTCGTACACGTCGTCCTTCTCGAACGTGGACAGGTTGTCGTCGTAGAGGCTGTAGGGCGAACGGCGGCCGGTCACGTGGCAGGCGCCCTTGAAGAGCTTCACGCGGACTTCGCCGGTCACGAACTTCTGGCTTTCGGTGATGGCGGCCTGGAGCATTTCGCGTTCCGGGGCGTACCAGAAGCCGTTGTAGATCAGGCGCGCGTAGGTCGGGATGAAGCTGTCGCGCAGGAACATGACCTCGCGGTCCATGGTGATCTCCTCGAGGCCGCGGTGCGCGGTGTAGAGGATGGTGCCGCAGGGGGTCTCGTACACGCCGCGGGACTTCATGCCCACGAAACGGTTCTCGACGATGTCGACGCGACCGACCGCGTGCTTGGAGCCGAGCTCGTTCAGCTTGCGCATGATGTTCGCGGGGGAAAGCGATTCGCCGTTGACCTTCACCGGTACGCCCTTTTCGAACTCGATGATCACGTCTTCCGGCTCATTCGCGGCCTGGGAGAGCGGCTTCGTCATCACGGAGATGTCTTCCGGGCATTCCTGCCACGGATCCTCCAGGATGCCGCCCTCGAACGAGATGTGCAGGAGGTTGCGGTCCATGGAGTACGGCTTCTTCAGCGTGCTGGAGACCGGGATGTTGTTCTTGTGGGCGTATTCGATCATTTCGGAACGGGAGCGGAAATGCCAGTTCGGATCGCGCCAGGCTGCGATGATCTTGATCGACGGGTCGATCGCATTCGCGTTGATCTCGAAACGGACCTGGTCGTTGCCCTTGCCGGTCGCGCCGTGGCAGATGGCGTCCGCGCCCTCGGCCTTGGCGACCTCGACGAGGCGCTTGGCGATGAGCGGGCGGGCGATGGAGGTGCCGAGCAGATAGTTGCCCTCGTAAATGGCGTTCGCCTGCATCATCGGGAAGATGAAATCGCGGGCGAATTCCTCGGTCAGGTCTTCCACGTAGCACTTCGTCGCGCCGGTATTGATGCACTTCTGTTCGACTCCGGACGTTTCTTCGGCCTGGCCGACATCGGCGCAGTAACCGATGACTTCGGCGTTGTAGGTCTCCTTGACCCATTTCACGATGACGGAGGTGTCAAGCCCTCCGGAGTAAGCGACTACGACTTTCATGGGGTAAACTCCTCAAATGTTGTTGGTTGGTCGGAAAAAAGTTATCCTATCAATATACCCGGTTCCTCTGTATTTTTCAACCGTTTTTCAGAAATAGCACCGGATTATTATTTCAGGCGGACGGCGGCCTGGACGGGGAAGAACGGCTTGTCGGCGATCACGAGGAAGTCGGTGCCGCCGTCCTTCACGTCGACCTGGAAGGTGAAGACCTTGCCGGAGACGGAGGATGTGATGGAGGAGCCCGGGGTGAGCGGGAGCAGGTTCATGTTCACGGATTCGGGTTCGAGGTCCTCGGGGAAGACGTATTCGAGCCCCCACGGGCCCTTGCTGTACACGCGGAAATAATGGACGTAGAGGCCGCCGACCGGGATGGACGCGAGGCGCGTGAAGAGGTCGACGCTGGTCCGGGAGAGCAGAGAGATGTCGGTGAACGGGAAGACGGTGGTCTTCGGGGAGAGCTGGAACGCGGTGTCGCGGAAGGTCTTCGGGTTGCCGCCGAGGGCGACGACGGCGGACGGGGCCTTCTTCCCTGGATCGGAGACGGCGACCTCGGAACGGAACTGCTTGCGGGTGACGTCCCAGAAGACCGTGGTGGAAGCGGAGAGGTTCGCGGCCTTCGCGGCGGTCTCCACGACCGCGGCGAGCGGGTCGACGACGTACCCGGAATCGGCGTCGAGGACGAGTTCGCGCGAAATGGCGATCAGCGGGGCGAGCGTGTCTTCGGCTGCTGTCTTGAAATCGGCGGGGATGGCGTCCTTCAGGGAGTCAGCGAGCGTGACGGCCGTGGCGGCGTCGTTGTCGGAGCGCGGCGTCTGTTCGAAGGTCAGTCCGAGCATCTTCACGTCGCGTGCGGAGACGACCTGGAAGCGGCGTCCCATGTCCGCGGCGGATTCCTCCAGGATGGCGAGCTGTTCCCGCAAATCCCTGTTTGCTGCCTCGAGCCCGGCGATCTTCGCGGAGCTTTCCGCACGTTCCTTCTCCAGGATCAGATTGTTCTCGGAACGTTCCTTTTCGACGAGCTGTCTGTTGTCCGCGCGTTCCTTTTCCAGCGTCTGTTCGGCGGCGGCGCATTTCTGTGAAAGCCCGTCGATCTCCTTCCGCGAAATCTGCTTGGCGCGGACCAGGTCGAGCGTGATCAGGAAGAGGACGAGCAGGAGTATGACGGAAATGAGGTGGAACACAAAATGTTTCATGTTCAGATGCCTTTCATGGTTGCTGGGAAAGAAGGGACTGGCCGCAGTCGACCGGGAGGACCGCGCCCGTGACGGACGGCGCGGAGGCGAGGAGAACGACCGCGCGCGCAACATCGAGCGGATCGACGGGGCGTTCGAGCGGGAGCGTGCTCGGGATATGCTTCATGCCGGCGTCACCGAGCTCGCGGGGCGGGAAGACCGGACCGGGCGCGACGGCGTTGACGCGGACGTGGGGGGCGAGCTTACGGGCGAGCGCGAGGGTGTCGCGGCGGAGGACGGCTTTCGTGGCTTCGTAGGACGTGGCCGGCTCGGAAGCGGACAGGGACAGCATCGCGGCGTCCAGGATGTTGACGGCGGAAAACTCGCGGTCGGGCGGGCGGATGCGCGCGAAAACACGAATGAGTTTGCAGGGGGCGAGGACGTTCACGGCCTCCTGCCGGTCAAGCTCGGCTTGCGGCGCGTCCCCGCGAATCCACATCGCGGCGTTGTTTACGAGGTAATCGACCGGGCCGACGGTTTCCGCCATGCATCGCACGGCGTAAAGGTTGGTGAGGTCGCAGAAAAACACCTCATGCCTGAACGGCGCGGGGCAGGGGGGCAGCGAGGCGATGAGCTTTTCGGCCTCGTCTTTCGAGCGGAAGCAGTGCGCGACGACGGCGGCTCCGCATTCGGCGAACGCGCGCGCGATGACCGCGCCGAGGCGTTGAGCGGCGCCGGTGATCAGGACTCGTCTGCCTCCGAGGTCGGGCATGGTCACAGGGACCTCTTCCATTCTTCCGCCTGCTGCTGCGCGGCAAGTTCGTCGAGCAGTTCGCGGATGCGCTGTTTGACCTGGTCGAAGGAAGCGTCGTTCTGGGCGCTGATGGGGATGACCTCGAGGCCGTCCTCGGCGTTCAGGATGAAGTCGTCGATGATGTCCTGGTTCTCCACGAGGTCGGTCTTGTTCGCGAGCACGATCTTCGCGCGGGAGCTCAAGCCTTCCATGTAGGCTTCCAGCTCGTTCTTGAGGATGCGGACATCGTCGTTCGGGTCGCGTCCGTCCACGCCGCCGAGGTCGACGAGGTAGATCAGGAGCTTGGTGCGTTCGATGTGGCGGAGGAAATAGTGGCCGAGGCCGCGGTTGAGGTGCGCGCCGTCGATGAGGCCGGGGATGTCCGCGACCGTGACCTTGCGGAAATCGGGGTACTCCATGACGCCGATGACGGGGTGGAGCGTGGTGAACGGGTAGGCGGCGACCTTCGGATGCGCGTTGGAGATGCGGCTGAGGAGCGTGGACTTTCCGGCGTTCGGATAGCCCACGAGCGCGACGTCGGCGATGAGCTTCAGTTCCAGGCCGAGTTCGAGCGGCTCGGTGACTTCGCCGGGCTCGTGTTCGCGCGGGGCGCGGTTGGACGGCGTGGCGAAACGCGCGTTGCCGCGTCCGCCGCGTCCGCCCTTCGCGATGACGACCTCGGCTCCGGCCTCGTCGATGTCGGCCAGCACGTCGCCGGTCTCCTTGTTGCGGATGATGGTGCCGAGCGGGACCTTGATGACGAGGTTCTGTCCGCGGCGTCCGTGCATGTCCTTGCTGCGTCCGTCGCCGCCGTTCTCCGCGGAGAAATGACGGTTGAAGACGAAATCGGAAAGCGTGAGTTCGCCGGTGGACGCGACGAAGATGACGTCGCCGCCGTCGCCGCCGTCGCCGCCGTTGGGGCCGCCCTTCGGGACGAACGCCTCGCGGCGGAAGCTGCAGCAGCCGTTGCCGCCGTTTCCGGCCTTGACAGTGATTTCAGCGCGATCAACAAACATACTAAGCGGTCTCCTCTGGTGCGGCGCGTTTCCCGTCAAAAGCGTTCATCCGTTTTTTCGGGCCCTCCGCGCCGTTGTTACAAAAATACCCCGGCAGACGACAGCGTACACCGGGGCAGGAGGAAGCAGAAAGAAGAAGAAAAGGGAACGCCGCAGGTATTACGCCTGAGCAGCGGCCTCCGCGGGGATGGTCTCCGCGAGGGGGACGATTTCCACGGATCTCTTCGCGCTTTTGTTGAATTTGACGTGACCGTCGCACAGGGCGAAGATGGTGAAATCGCGGCCGAGGCCGGTGTTCTTGCCCGGATGGATGTGCGTGCCGCACTGTCTGACGATGATGCTGCCCGCGGTGACGAACTCACCGCCGTAGGCTTTGACTCCGCGCATTTTCGGTTTGCTGTCGCGACCGTTACGGCTGCTGGACTGACCTTTTTTATGTGCCATTTTCGTTCTCCAAATTATATAAGGTTGATATTCAGATACAAGAAACGAGATATTAATATACCGCATCTGCCGGAAAAGTCAAGCCGGAAACAGGATTTTGTCCGGAAAAATCATGATTTTCCACATGTTTTTTTCCCGTTGTAAAGCCAACATGCAAGTGATCTTTTGCAGGTAAATGAATCCGCCGCTCCTGTTGATGCACGGAAGCGGCGGGAGTGTTCCGACGGACGGGATTCGAGGCGCGCCCGCCGGGATTGTCCGGAGCGTATTACGGCTCGCGGGCGGATTCGTCAAGAGCTTTCTTGAAGGGGTTGAGGATGTAGTCGATGACGGTGCGGTCGCCGACCTTGATCTCGGCGTTGACGGTCATGCCGGGACGGATCTTCGCACCCTTGGCCCAGCCGATGAAGTCGCCGGGTTCGAGCAGAATGCGCGCCTGATAGGTGACGCCCTGGGCCATTCTGCTGAGGCGTCCGCCGGCGTCGGAGGTCATGCTGTCCTCGGACATCATGCGCTCGTTTCCGGCGAATGCGTCTTCGGAGATGTAGGTGATCTCGCCTTCGCGCGTGCCGCACTGCTGGAAGGGATAGGTGTCGAACTTGACGCGGGCGGTCTGGCCGACGCGCACACGGCTGATGTCCTTGGCTGGGATGTTGACCTCGACTTCGATCTTGTCGCTGATCGGGATCAGGGTGATCAGGGACTCGGCCTCGCGGACCGCGGAGCCTTCCTGGAACGGCGCGATCTCGTGGACGACGGCGTCGCAGGGTGCGCGGAGTTCGGTGTACTGGACCATGCGCGCGGTCTGGACGATCTGCTGTTCGAGGGAGCTGATGTTGCGGTCGACCTCGACGAGCTCTTCGTAGATCTGGCGTTTCCAGTCGCTGATGAAGGCGTCCCGTTCGGCCTTGACGGACTTGATGGCCTGCTCGTTCTCGACGATGGAAACCTTCTGCTGGTCGACGGAGATGGAGGTTTCGATGACCTGGACCTGGATGTTCAGGTAATCGCGGAGGCTGACCACGCGGGAATCCTCGAAATCCTTCATCATGTCCTCGATCTCCTGGAGCTTGGCTTTGCGCGCCTCAAACTTCTCCATGGAAAGATGGAGCTGGTCGAGCGTCTTCTGGTAGCGCGCCGTGGTGGCGTCGTAGGAGAGGAGCTTGCCGTTGTAGGAATTCTTGCGCGCCTCGAAGGCGTTGTGCTGGAGGATTTCGAACGTGTTCGGGTTCGCGGAAAGCGGGAACGGCTTGTCGTAGCCGTTGATCTCCGCCTGGAGGCGGTCGCGGTGCGCCTTGAACGCGGTAAGCTGTTCGGTGATCCGTTCGAGCTCGGCCTTGTTGGTGGTCTGGTCGAAGGAGAAGAGCAGGTCGCCTTCCTTCACTTCCTGTCCGGTGCGGACGTGCACCTTTTCGATGGTGGCGCGTTCGAATGGCTTCATGACGATGTTCGGGCGCTCGGTGACGATCTTGCCGGGTGCGACGACGACCTTGTCGACGTGAGCGTAGCTGGCCCAGACGATGAAGCCGATGACGAGGGCGATGATCATGTACCAGATGATATGGAGCGGAATCGGAGGCGCATGGGTCTCCAGCATGATGGCATCAGGCTGGAAATCCTGCGCGGATTTCATGCTCTTGACGGGCAGATTGTTCGGATTATTATTGCTCATCTTCGTTAAACCCCATTTGCTGTTTCCAGAATTCGGCGTAGATGCCGCCCTGTTCGATCAGTTCCTTGTGCGTGCCCTGTTCGATCAGGTCGCCGTGGTCCATGACCACGATCCTGTCGGCGCGGCAGAGGACGGAGAGGCGGTGGGAAATGATGAACACCGTACGGTTTCTGGCGATCATGTTCAGATTCTTCCGGACCATGGTCTCGCTTTCCGGGTCGAGGGCGCTGGTGGCTTCGTCGAAGATGAGGAAACGCGGATTCGGGAGGAGCGCACGGGCGATGGCGAGGCGCTGGCGCTGTCCGCCGGAGAGGTTGGAAGCATTTTCCTCGAGGAGGGAATCGTACCCGCGGCTCATCTTCTGGATGAACTCGTCGGCGCCTGCGAGGCGCGCGGCATAGATGATCTCCTCCATGGTGGCGTCCTTCTTCGTGAGGGACAGGTTCTCGCGGACGGTGCCGTAGAAGAAGTAGTTGTCCTGGAGCACGATACCGATGGCGGAACGGAGGGACGCGCGGTCGATTTCGCGGATGTCGATGCCGTCGTACTTGATGATACCGGTCTGGAGGGGATAGAGTCCCTGGATGAGCTTGGTGAGCGTGGTCTTGCCGGAGCCGGAACGTCCGACGAGGCCGATGGTGGATCCGGGCGAGATATGGAGGTTGAAGTCCTTGATGACCATCGGGGTGTCCGGGGAGTACCGGAAGTTCACGTTCTCGATGGAGAGCTCGCCCTGGAGCTGGTGGTGGAGGGAGCCGCCGACCTGCTCCTGCGGGCAGTTCATGACGACGCCGAGCATGCGGACGGAGAGGAGGGTCTGCTGGTATTCGTGGACGAGGCCGACGATGTGGACCAGCGGGCCGGTGACGCGCCCGGAGAGCATCTGGAAGGCGATGAGCTTGCCGACGGTAAGGTTGCCGTCGAAGACCGCGAGCGCGCCGATCCAGATGATGGCGATGAACATGAGCTTTTCGATGAGGCCGGAGAGCGTCTTGGCCGTGATGGAGATCTGCGCCACGCGGAAATAGCGCGTGATCGCGAACGCCGCCGTGTCGTTCCACTTGCGCTGCTGCGTGGGCTCGAGCGCGAGGGACTTCACTGTGCGGATGCCGTGGATGGTCTCGACGAGCATCGCCTGGCGCTTGCCTTCCGCCATATACAGTTCTTCGAGGCGGTGCTGGAACGGCTTGATGAGGGCAGCGATGACCACTGCCATCATGAATGTGAAGAGCAGCACGACGCCTGTGAGGACCGGGCTGTAGATGAAGAGGAACGGCAGGAAGACCAGGAGCGAGAGGAGTTCCAGCGCAGTGTAGAAGAGGCTGCCGGACAGGAACGAGCGGATGCGTTCGGTCTGCTGCATGTGCTTGATGAGCACGCCGGACGAGATGCGTTCGTAGAAGTCGACGGGGAGGCTGAGCAGGCGCGCGAAGGTCTTCACCGCCAGGCGGATGTCGATGCGGTTCGTGGCGTACAGCAGGAAGTATTTTTCGAGGTACTCCAGGATGGCGTTGACGCAGAGCATGATGGTGACGCCGATGCCGATGGTCATGAGCGTGACCCTGCCGTCGTTCACGAGGACCTTGTCCACGACGATCTGGAAGAACAGCGGGACGACCAGGCCGATGGCGCTGATGGCGAGGATGGCGATGGCGACCTGCACCAGCAGGGTCCTCTGACGGAAGAATTCCGGGATGAACCAGCGGAGGCCGAACTGCTGATTTTCGTCGACGATCGAATAATGCTTCTTCACGAGGACGACGCGGTTGGAGTATTTCTCTTCCCACTCCTCCTTGTTCATGAACGTGACGCTCGGGCGGTGTCCGTCGGCCACATAGGGGTCCCAGATGGCGACCTGCATGACCGTTTTCGGCTTGTCGTCCTCGGGGGCCTTTTCCTGCTGCGCTTCGGCGGGGTCGGGATCCGCGCCGGGGACGACCTCGTCGGACTGCTGGATCAGGGATTCGGTCGTGAGCTTCGGCTTGTCGCCCTCGCCGGATTCGGGATAGGCGACGCTTTCGGGGACTTCGCGCACTCCGCAGAGGACGGAGAACCGGCCGTCCTTCTTGATGGCCATGCAGGGGAACGCCGCGCCGATCTTCGGGAGCTTGTCCCACTTCACGCGGATTTCCTTCGTCTTGTACTCGAGGTCGTCGGCGATCTTGCCGAGGAGGCGGATGGACGGCTCGTCCTCGGAGATCGCGTATTCGTGCATCAGGCGGCCGACGTCGGTGTCGTCGCCGTAATGCTTCACGATGGAGGCGAGGCAGTAGAGGGAGGTCTGCTTGCCGTCGACCGAGCAGCCGCGCATTTCCATGCGGATGAAGACGGCCTTGCCGGCCCAGGATTTGAGGAGCTGGTCCTTCTGGAGGAAGAGCATCTTGCCCTGGACTTTTGTCAGCGGATCGAACACGGCGTAGCGTTCCTGCTGGACGCCGCCCTGCAGGAGCTTGCGGATGCCGAGGTAGAGCACCCAGTTGCCGTTGTTAAGCTGAAGGAAGATCGGCGCACCGAAGAAGGAAGCGAGTTCCTCGATGGTGACGTCGCCGCGGCTTTCGGGCGCGAGCCGCAACTTGTTTGCGAGCTTCAGGCAGAGTTCCAGGGGATCCTCGACGTTTTCAAGCGCGGACAGGAAGGCGTTGAGGTCGCCCGCCTGCGGCATCATCTTGATGATTTCCTGGAAACACAGCAGAAGAGAATTTCTGTTGTTGGGATTTTGACTCATGAGATTTCCATATTGTTTATGAATCGTACGAAAAAATGGCTCCGGATTGCTCTAATATAGCACCACTATGCGGGCTTGTCAAGCATGCGGGAACAAAGAAAACTACAATTTTATAAAGATGGCGATTGTAAAAGTAAATGCAACGGTCAAAAGGGGGCATGTTGCGTTTAGTCTTACAAAAAGGGGTGTTGCGTTTAGTCTTACAAACGGAAAGCATGGACTATTTGTTGGAGTTGAGGGTATATTTAAGGTTAATTGGGCTACCCCTCCAGCTGGAGGGGTGTT
>JAGCTY010000018.1 GCA_017963105.1 Lentisphaeria bacterium | reverse complement strand
GCTCTTTTGCTCCCAGACATCGAAATACCAGCAGGATTATTGTGTCTATATGTCTTGCTGGGCGTTTCCCTGTCGTTCTGGGAGCAGGTTCTTGGTCGGACCTACACGTCCACGCATGGGGAGGCGTCCGGCTTTTTTGTCTGGACGCGCCCCGAAAGCAGATAAGTATATTCAAGGTTGCCATGCTCACGTTCGATCAATACGAAAGCCTTTTGTTCTCGCAAGTCGGAAATCCATTCGTCCGGCGAGGCCTGGCATACCCTTTTTTGAAGCTTGTTCCTCTGTCCCAATCACGTTCAATTGCGGCTCGCGGTACTCGATTAACACGCACTGATCGCAAGCATTCATCCAGCCGCTCGCATCCTCAAATTGGATTTGGGAGGCTTTTTTCTGCAAAAGATGTTTTCTCTTCACATGTACTTAATCCAACCATTTTAACTTCATGGTATAGCTATGTCTGAACAGACTTTTTACGTTGATCCGCTTTATTCCGAAAGCATCACAGGAAAGACACATTCCATCACAGGGGAAGAACTGGTCTATGGGATTAATGCTTTTTCTATTCTAAACGACATGACTTCCGTTCTTCATGCCGGGGACAGACTATATATTGAAGGTGTTTCATCGAGTGTTTCCACACCTGAAACTATTAACCTTTTCATGACAAATTCGTTTGTTCCCTCGTTGTATATTGGATCCAGCGAAGATGGCCTTATATATTCCAACAATGTTGACACCATTATTGTTGGAAGCACGATAACCAACCGAGACTCATATAGTTATTTGATTGGAAATAATGCCACAATCAATGGAAATGTTTCTGTTCTTATTGAAAACTGTGAGATTGCCGGATTTATGAATCAACTTCGTCTAACAAATCAATGCGACTTTGGAGAAAAGACGGAGAGCATAGTCCTGACAATCCGTGATACAACAATCACCACGGATATTAATCTTCTTCCCAACACCACATTTGGAAATAACGTCACTGTGGTGTTGAATTTTGAGCATGTCAACGTTCCGAGTGATAAATGGTTCTGGATTATTAGCAATGCGCAGATAGCGGAATCCACATATGCTGGCATAACTTTCAATTTTTCAAATTCTATCTTTGGGCATGGTTCCACGATGGATATTTCTGTTTGCTATCCATCTTTGGCCTATTCAGAAGCAGAGTATCTCGGAAATGTTACATACAACATAGATAATACTGTTTTCAATGGCACACTGAGCCCGAGGACACGCGGTTATCGTACGCTTAATGTTCTCAGTGGTTCCAGCTACATAAAAAACACTGATTATTTTGACAAGCTTAATCTTGCAAAAGACACAGTCCTTTCCGGTGAAACAATTTCCGCAGGGCAGATTTATTTAGCCGGTTTTTTGAATGTGGACAAGGTTGTCGGAAACACACTTCATCTGCTTAGCGGCGGAACGCTTTCATTCCCATTCCCGTCTGAGATAAGTATTGGTTCTGTCGAGCCTGGCAGTGAAATCATATTCGACATCGGGGACAAGCGAGCATCTGCTGACGCGTTGGTTCAAAACCTTTCCGTCTTCAAAAATGTACCAGATTTCGTCCTGTCTGTCTCTGGTCTTCAGGAAAATGGCGTTTATACACTTGCTGTGGGAGCTTCCGGATTCAATAAAGTCATCACGGTTCGAGATTATACTGATAATAGTATGGTTGGGACGATTACTGTCGGACAGCCGACAGAGCTTCTTGGCAAGACTTATGAACTGTCTCTTTCCGAAGACGGAGCTTTGATGCTTACAGTACAAGGAAATGGGCTTTTGTCTGTTCGCGATCTGGTAATCAACAAAGACCGAGCCGCCGTTGTTTCCGGTGGACAAACGGCATCCAACACTACCATCAATGCAGGCGGCAGCATGTGTGTCTATGCCGAGGGCTCAGCCACTACAACCACCGTCAATTCGGGCGGCAGCATGTGTGTCTATGCCGAGGGCTCAGCCACTACAACCACCGTCAATTCGGGCGGCAGCATGTGTGTCTATGCCGAGGGCTCAGCCACTACAACCATAGTTAATGCCTGTGGATTTCTTGATGTCTCAAGCGGGGGAACCGCTTCCGGCATCATTGTTTCCAATGGCGCCAGTTTCTGCTTTGCTGTTGCGCCTGACACTTATGTTCAGGGGACTCAGTTTGGAAGTTCATTTGAAATGAAAGATGCAACTCTTTCCAATTGCACAGTTTCAAATGGATGCAGAGTTGAAGTTTTCAGTGGTGGCGCAACGGATAATATAAGTGTTCGTTGGGGCGGAGTGCTCCTGATTTCCAGTGGTGGGACAGCCAATGACGCTGTTATTTCTGGTGGATTGTTTTATATTCGTAGCGGCGGCACGGCGAACGATGCGCTCATCAAGGCCGGCAATATGGATGCAGAAGGAGAACTGAATCACGCTACTGTCATATCTGACGGTCGAATTAATGTCAACAGCGGAGGTACAGCAAACCGAATATCTGTTGATGCGACTGGTCAGATGTATGTTTACATGGGCGGGGTTGCAAACGATGCGACGGTCATAGCAAGCGGTTGGGTCGATGTCTCCAGCGGCGGCACTGTCAATACTACCACAATTGACAACATTGGTCGCATGTATGTTTACAGCGGAGGCATTGCGAACAGCACAACTGTCAATTCCGGAGGAAGTCTTTATGTGGGATTAAATGGATGGGCTATGGGGGGGGTCGCAAACAATACTATCATCAGTTCCGGAGGTGTTCTCTACGTCCATAGCGGCGGCATTGCGAATGGTGTTTCCATTTGTTCCGGCGGCTATATGGATGTTTTAAGCCAAGGTGCGGCAATCATTTCCAGTGGTGATTCCGCAAGCAATGTTGCGGTTGCTTCCGGTGGAGCCATTACTGTTTACGGAACAATCGATGGCGGTGACGTTTCCGGCGAGATCATACTGGGAAGCGGCGCAAAAGCATCTGGACTTTTCGGCAGTTTTACGTTGACAATAGAGCACGATGCCCAGAATATCCTGCTCAAAAAGAACGATTTTTCCAAGGCAAAGCTCAACTTGAACGGATATGCGGGATTGGATCTGTCCGGCAACTATTTCGGGACAAGCGATCTGCAGGAGATATACGACAATCTCGGTGTTACGGCTGACGATGTGACAATCAGCCACGTTTTGAGTTCATGGCCGCCTCTGGGGTATTTCGCGATCGAATCCAGCAATCTGAATCATGGTTTCCTTGCATCCGGGCAAACCTCAATAACCGTTTCTTTCACCGATGAGATTAATCCCGACACCGTTTCCGTTGATTCCGTAAGGATTTTGTCCGCCGACGGAGAAACAAATATCAACTCATTGCAGGTCGATGGAAAAACTCTTACGGTGAATTTTGAACAGCCTGCCCATGAAGGCGTATTCCGGCTGTGCTTCGGCAACGGAATTCAGGATATCTATGGCACAAATCTGAGCAGTATCAATTATGACAACCTGTCCGACGGAATCGCGGACCAACTGCGCTTTTCTTACAGCAACTCCGGTCCCGCCGTCGTGAAGATTGAACCAAGCGGGGATATTGTTGGACAGTTTTCAACAATCAAAATATATTTTTCAAAAACAATTGATCCGGATACGCTGTTGGGCAATATCTCAATTGTTTCCCCGGATGGCGATGCAATCGTGCCGACGGGGATCAGAATGCTTTCCCCGTCTGTCGCGGAGCTTTCCATTCCAGAACAAAGCCAGAAAGGCAGTTATGCCGTAACGCTTTCCGGTGGAGTCAAGGACTATGCAGGATACTCGCTCGATCAGGACCGGGATGGCGTTTTCAATGAAACCGAAGACTGTTTTTCCGCCGTTTTCAATCTGACGGATATTACTCTGAGCATTCAGGACGTTACCGTTCCGGCCACTTTGTCTGTCGGAGCCGACAATGCCGTTTCCTGGAAGACTGTCAACGAAAGCGGAACGGCTATGAACGGCACATGGACGGACGGTGTTTATCTCTCCACGGACGCCCAGTGGGACATCAATGACAAGCTCCTTGCAACATACACTCATGCCGGGATGAATGCCGGAGATGTTTTGTCCGCTTCGGCAATACTGAATCTGAACGGTGTAGCCGAGGGGGATTACTATCTTCTGGTCCGGTCCGATATCAACAACGACGAAAAAGACTCGGACAATGCGGAAAAGGACTATGTTTCCGAGCGGATTTCCGTTACGGTCCCGACATTGACATTGGGCGAAAGCATGGCGGGTACAGTCACAAGGAAAGGCGATTTTGACGTTTACAGAATTTCCGGGGAAGGGAAAAACATATCAATTACTCTTGATGATGTCGCCGACACGGCAAATATGGAGCTTTATGTCGGCTTCGGCTATGTTCCGACCCGTGAAAAGTACGATCAGAAACTGCGCGGGGCAACAGACGGAGTATTAAGCATTCCCGGCACTGATTCCGGCAAAGATGTTTTTATCATGGTTTATGGCAAATCTGTGGCTTCCGAGACCGGTTATACCCTGTCTGCGGACATATCTCCCATGCGTATCGACAAGGTTGTCCAGAGCAGTCAGGACATGGCTTCGGAAATCACATTGATTGTGAACGGAGCCAATTTCGAGCAGGGCGTGTCCGCCATTCTGATTGATTCCAACGGAACGGAGCATGTTCCGCAGTCTGTCAAACGGGCGAGCGGTTCGCAACTGTTCATAACAATAGCGGCCGACACGCTTTCCCGCGGTAAATACAAGCTTCAGCTCAACGGAGACAAAACCGCCGAAATGGACGATGCCGTTACCATTTCCAATTCCGGTTCAGGAAAAATAGAATATTCCATTGAAGCTCCTGATGTTGTGGGCAGACACTTGCAGCACACACTGTATCTGACCATAAGGAACTCCGGAACCTCGCTGGTTGATGCTCCGCTTGTCCTGTTCATGCCCACTCAATCACACGAAACGGGACCGGATACCACGGGCGCGATTGTTTCGCTGGATAAATCCGAATTCGGTGAAGGTCTGGAAGCTTTTTGGGTCTCCTCCATGCCTCAGGGCTATTCCGATTCCCTGTATTTCTCTGTCAGCGGAGAAATCGCGGGACAGATTCAGGCGGGGGAAGAACTGGTCGTTCCGATTACCTATAACGGCTGGCTTACTGATGATTGGGACTTTGGCGATTCGCATATCAACTGGAACGTATACATCGTTTATTCCGACAATGGCTCTCCCTTTGTCTGGGAGGATGTTTTCGCCTCTTCCGGTCTTGCGGAAAACGAAAAGGCTCTTTTGTGCGAAGAACTCCGAAATAAATACGGCTCAACCTGGGGCGGTTTGTCCCGTCTGGTTCAGGATGTTTCCGGGCATTTCCCGACCGAAACTGGCAAACAGTATCGTGCGGACGATCTGAAAGAACTGTTGAATGCCTATGTGGCGGATTATCTGGGATGGCATCAACCCTTGCAGGAAATTGTCCGGGAAAGCGATGGAAGCGGCAACTCTTTGACAATAGAAAGGTCGTGGCAAAACGATTTCAAAGGCAACGGCAGTTTCGGTTATGGCTGGAGCTGGATTTGGGACAGCGAATTGGAAGTCGGAGCGCAAGGTGATGTGACGGTTTCCTGCGGAAATTCAAAACGCCTGTATCAGCCGACCTACATGTTTACCTATTATTCGGCTCAAAATGACGGTTCTTCCCTGGTCTCCAACAGCAAAGGATATTTGCTGCGCGAAAAGGACGGTTCATCCATGCAATTCGATGAACAGGGCAGGCTGCAGTATATGACCGGTTCCGATAACAGCACCATTGTTTGCACTTATGACAACAATGGTGAAATCACCAAGTTGACCAACAATTCCACGGGCAGGTATTTGACGCTGGATCGGGATGCGAATACCGGATTCGTTACCCTAATAACGGACAGCCTCGGCAATTCGACTTCGTATCAATACGATGAAGATGGAAATCTTGTGGAAGCTTCTTCCGGAGATAACACAAGCACGTATGGCTATTATGGAAGCAACGAACATTCCCTGACCTCTTTTGTTCAAAACGGCGCCTCCGCCGAAGTTTTCGGGTATGATGAAAAAGGCAGGCTTGTCAAATATCAATCCGGCACTTCCGATTTGGAATTGACGTATGAAATCGGACATGTCGTCATCACGGACAAAACGGCAGGCACGAACCTGACGCTGGAATATGATTCCAGGGGAAATGTCATTAAGAGCATCGACGGTGTTACCGGCAAGACAGTAAACTTCGCATACGATTCTTCCGGACTGTTTGTTTCCGCGGCAGATCAGGACGGCGTCGCGTGTTCCGGCACGATTACATTCGGAGGCATATCCTTTGAATCGTCGGCTTCTGTTTGCCGAGGCGAAGGCCGGTTCGATTTGAACTATACTCCGTCCGATGGTAAGAACTACTATACGATTGACGGCGTGAACTATTTCAAGATCAACAGGGACGGCCGTGCATTGGGGCAGTATGACATCACCTCGGAATATACCATTGCGGCATGCGACAGTTCTACGGGGAAAATGCTTTCCTACGAGGTCTTCAAGGATGGCGTTTCAACCTTGTACACGCTGAATGAAGACGGCTCCTATTCGGTAAGCGTCGACAATCCTGCCGAATACACCATTTCGGATGGCGTCAAATATGTTACGCGGGACGGGAACGGAACAATATTGGAAAATGGCTATACCGCGGAAAACATGTTCACAACAGGATACGACGCCGATGGAAACATGGTGTATTACTCCGTATCCAGCAACGGAAAAACCGTGACCACCCGCTATGACGAGCACGGGAATGTCATTTCCACAGAGACCGAGGACGGAACAGTCTCCTACACATATGACGAAGCCGGACGCAACACCTCGGTAACGTATGAAGACGGAAGCCGCATTCTGTTCGATTATTACTCCGATGGAACGCTCAGGAGCCAGACCGGATCCGACGGTTCCCGGACCGAGTACGACAGCCATGGGAATATCACATCCGTTGTGAACGGAGAGCAAACGTCCGTATTCATCAACACTTATGATGATTTCGGAAATCTGATCAGTGTTGAAAATGATTCCGGCACACTGACGACTTATACATACGACGCCAACGGCAATCTTACCGGAAACAGCATCTCGGATCATTCGCTGACCGTGAGCCGGACATACGACGCCAACGGCAATCTTGCATCTCTGACGAATGCCGACGGTTCCGTTTGCTATTATCAGTACGACGAGAACAACAATCTGGTTTCCTTTACGGATCAGAACGGCAACCGGACGCTGTATGCCTATGATGACAACGGCAACACGACAAGCGTTACCTATGCCGACAATACATCCGAATTGTTTTCCTATGACGAGGACGGCAATCTTCTTCAGTGGACGAACCGCGCAGGGGAAAGCATTTCCTATCTCTACAGTAACGGTCTGCTCAGCAAAGTTATCTGTGCGGACGGAAGAAGTTTCGATTACGGATACGATGAACAGGGATGCATGATATCCGCCGGAGATATCACATTCGCCTATGATGAGGAAACGAAAACCGTTTCCATCGGCGCCGGTTCCGGCAATGTAATTACCTATACACAGGACGATGACGGCAATACAACCGCGATAACCGTAAATGGCAATGCAGCTTCGTATTCCTACACGGAACTCGGCCAGATCGATGTCGTCAGCAATTCCGCCGGCCTCAGACTTCTGGATTATGATTATGACGAATACGGCAATCTCATCAAGCTCACAAGGGCCAATGGCACTTACACGGAATATGCTTATCTGGATGCGGGAAATGGAATCCTTTCCTCCATTTCCGATTATGACGCCTCGAATCATCTGCTTTCCAAAACGGAATACGGCTATGATCCGGCCGGAAGAGTCACATCCCGCACTCTGGCTGATGGCGTCTGGGAATACACCTATGATGTCGTCGGTCAGTTGACCGGGGAAACGTTCACGGATAATGGCGGAACGGTCACCGATACACGGACCTACGCATACGACGCCGCGGGCAACAGGATTTCTCAAAACATCAACGGCGTGCTCACGGAATACACCTATAATGCGCTCAATCAGATCGCGACGGCCTCTTCCAATGGCAAAACGTTTGCCTTCCGTTATGACGCGAACGGAAACATGCTCGAAGATGTCGAACGCATCTACACATGGACGACCGACAACAGGATCGCTTCCGAGACATTGAAGTCAACCGGGGAAAAGTGGGAGTATTCCTACAATGCCCTCGGACATCGCATAAGCAGCGTTCACACGGATGCCGCCGGAACAAAAACGACCACAAGTTATCTTCTGGATCATAACGGCAATGTCCTTGCCGAATATCTGGACGGTGTGCTGGTGAAGAACTACATTCTCGGCAACAGCATCGCCGGGTGGACGGATGCGGACGGAAACACGTATTATTTCAACAGCGATATGCTGGGAAGCGTCTCCGGCGTGACCGATTCCAATGGCAATCTGGTTAATTCCTATCGGTATGATGCCTGGGGAAATCAGCTGAACGATTCCGTCATCACCGTGGACAACGACCGCACGTTCGGCGGGACGATCGGTCTCGTTGCAGGTGATTCTGGCACGTTTTATGTGTCGGCACGCAACTACGACCCGAAAACAGGCCGCTGGCTCTCCGCGGACCCCATTGGATTGGAGGGCGGCTCCAACCTGTACGTTTATACGCTGAACTCGCCATTGAACGGCGTTGACCCGACAGGGAAGAAGACATGGTCAGTATCGGGTACGGTGTCGTTTATGATAGCCTTTGGAGGAGCATTTTCTTTTGATTGTTCTTTTGGAAAAACCTGGGATGACAATGGCCTTTTCGGCAATATCTCTTCGTGGACATTGGGTTTTGGCGTGGGACTTGATATAGGATTAGGATTTGGGGTGAATGTTTCAATCACGAATCTGAACTCCATTTTTGATCTTCAACAACATTTTTCCATTGGTTACAACACATCTGTATCAATGGGTGTCGTTTCTGGATCAGATTACGGGTATGGGATTGAGGGGGGGCTTGGACCTGTTTACGGCAACATAAATGTTCACGGTCCCTTATCCCAGTCAAACGATGTAGTATATTTGCGTGGTGGTGGACTAAAACTGTCTATGGGATCAGGCTTTAGAAGAACGATGACAAAAACAACTGTTTCTCAAGCGAAGAGAATTAGTCGGGGGACTCCACAAATAGATGTTTTCAAGGCCATCTTTATTCATAAAGACACACAAAAGCTCCTTAAACAAATTGCGTTTGATGAATTTGAAGCGCATCTACGCTCAAATGTTATGACAATCCTTAATCCGGCTCTGATGGTGACTGGTATCCCTTTGATTTCCTCCTTGCCTCGCTTAAATTCTATCTTTAATAGGGCTCTTAATACTGTTTCTCTGTTTTATCCTTTCTTTTTGCCTGAAGCATATTTGTTAGATTCAGTTGGACAAAAGGTTGAACATCATGGAACTTCATATCGTTTAGTAACCTTGAATGCTTCTCGTTCAAAAGACAATTGGGGCGTTGACGTTGGCATTGGACAATACCTGTGGTTTAAGAAGGATAAAGACGGGAATTGGATAGAACTGGTATCTCAGAATCCACAGAACGACCAAATAACAATTGAGCAAGAGTGTGGTACAGAATGCGAATACGGTTTGGCTGTTATAGATAAAGATAACTGCCATAATGAAAACGGCACAAAAATCCATTATTTTTCCGACGAGTATTTTATTGTAACAGATATTGTTTCATTGGAGAACATCGCGCCGGTTTCTTTGTTAACCGCAGATCATTATTCCTATAAACTTGACAATGGGGAGACCTGTCACACATTTAATTTAACCCTGAATGGGGAAGATGTTGATGGATATATCAAGGAATGGTCTTTATACCACAATCAGGCAATTGTCTGGCAATCTCGCTCGATATCGCAGAGATTTGAACCGGAAACCGTCAGCGTAACTTTAGGCGAAGGCAGTTATGTCTACACTCTTTACGTTAAAGACGATGAGGGGAAAGAAGCCTCCGCGGACATTACGCTGACGGTTTTGGCTCCAAGCGATGACTCGGGCTCCCAGGATCCGAATGACAAAACGGCAATCGGGGGAAACGGCGAAAAGGGATATGTTTCCGCCGGGCAGAAGATCGCATACAGGATCGATTTCGAAAACGATCCGGAATTCGCCACGGCTCCTGCACAATGGGTCCGGGTATTTGATGTGATCGACGCCGGCAAATTCGACCTTGATTCCTTTGTGCTGGACGAATTCTGCATCGCGGGCAACAGTTTCAGAGTAGGAGATGGTCGGGATTCGTTCAATGACACGGTCGTTTTGAATGTGCTCGGCATAAAAATAACGACCAAAGTCTCCATCAATCTCGTTACCGATGCCGAGAACGGAGAGACGCGGCTGGTGGCCGAATTCATGGCGATCGATCCGTCAACCGGGTTCATGCTGATGGACGTTGACAACGGCATGCTGCCGGTCAACGATATGATCGGATCCGGCGAAGGACATATACGTTATTCCCTCAACGCAAAATCGGATCTTCCCCACGGCGCTGAGCTGACCAACACGGCGAAGATATATTTCGACTTCAACGATCCCATCGACACGCCCACCACAGTCAATACGATCGACAGCGTGAAACCTGAGATTGCTTCGTTCAGCGTCGTGGCGGAGACGGACTCCAGCGCCGCAACACTGACATTCGAGGGTGCGGATGCCGATTCCGGCATTTCCGGATACAACATCCTGTACTCCGCCGACGGGGAGGCATTCTCTTCGGCCGGTTTCACGCCGGAAGACAGTTTCATCTTTACCGGTCAGCCCGGCGCAACCTGTTATTTCAAGGTGCAGGCCGTCGACAATGTCGGAAACATTTCCGACTGGTCCGAAGTCAAAACCGTCACGCTCTCCGGCGAAACGCCGTCCAATCCGCCGGAAAAGCCGACGGTTTCCGCCGATGTCACTGCTTTGACAAACCGGAATGTGAACGTGACCGCCGTCTTCAGCGAGGATTCTGCCGTGAAAGAATATTCGTTTGACGGACTGAACTGGCATATTTACACGGAAGCGGTCAGTTGTTCCGAAAACGGAACGGTATATTTCCGCGCGAAAAATGCGGCGGGACAGGCATCCGAAATCGCCGCGTATTCCGTCACGAACATCGACCACGTTGCGCCCGAAAAGCCGTCTGCCGTGGCGGACATCACGACGACCACCGATCAAGAAGTGACCGTGACCGCGGTGTTCAGTGCGGATTCTGTAGAAAAAGAGTACTCTTTTGACGGTCAGACATGGTATGTCTATACGACCCCGATCAAATTCTCTGAGAATGGTACCGTGTATTTCCGAAGCGCCGACGAGGCGGGCAATCTCTCCGAGGTCACAAGCTACTCTGTCGCCAATATCGAAAAAGTTCCGCAAATCATCAGCGGAGCCGTTTTGATCAACGAGTCCAGGGCCGTTTCCTCCGGCCAGACCTATCTGGATACCACGGTGTCCAGCGGCGGTACAATGATTGTTTCTTCGGATGGAATCGCAAACAATACAACGATCAATTCCAGCGGCATGCTTTATATCTCAAACGGGGGAAAAACGAATAAAACCACAGTCAATTCCTGGGGCAACATTTATGTCTCCTCCGGCGGCACGGCGAACGGCACAGTTGTCAATAGATTTGGCAGCATGTATATCAGAGGGATTATGATAGACACGACAATCTCTGGTGGTGTAGTCGTTAATGGCGGTACAGCAAACAGCACAACCGTTAACTACTACGGTTGCCTGAACATTTCCAACGGTGGCATGGCAAACGAAACCATAGTCAATGGCGGGGGGGGGATAAATGTCTATGACGGATGGGTTAACAACACGACGATTAATGGCAGTATGCGTATTTCCAGCGGTGGCACAGCGGACAGCACAACAGTCAAATCAGGAGGAATTCTATATGTCTGTAACGGTGCTTCTGCAACAAACGTTGATTGGACTCCGTGTGCAGGTAAAGTTTGGATCGAGGACGACGCTTATGTTACATTTGCCAGCCAGTATTCCGGGGTGTATTATGGATCCAACAATCAGCTTTTGTCTCATGCTTCAGTTATGGATTCTAAGATTGTTTCGGGATATAACAGCCCTTGCATGTATGTGATGTCCGATGGTTTTGCAAACAGTACCACGATAAACGAATACGGCAGCATGTTTGTCTGTAGCGGCGGTACGGCAGCCAACACCAGGATCGATTCCGGCGGATATATGCTTGTCTCCAGTGGTGGAACGGCAACAAATGTCGATTGGACACCGTGTGTAGGAAGCATATGGATAGCGGATGGTGCTTATGTCACATTCACCAGCCAGTATTCCGGCGTGTACTATAGTACCTACAATCAACTTTTGTCCCATGCAATGGTAATGGAATCGAAAACGATCAACGATGATGAAGTCATGTACATTATGTCTGGCGGCATCGCGAATGCCACTGTTATTGACGGATGGGGCAGCATGTATATCTCCAGCGGCGGAACAGCAAACAGCACGACATTCAACGACTGGGGAGAATTGCACGTCTGCAATGGAGGTGTGATGAACAATACCACGGTCAATTCCGGCGGAGACGTCTATATCTCCAGCGGCGGCACAGCGAACAATACCACGATCAGTCACTGTAACATGGATGTAATATCCGGTGGTCTTGCGACTAATACCACAGTTGATTACTGGAGTAATCTCTATGTTTCTTCCGGGGGGGTAGTAGACAGCACTACAGTCAATTACTGGGGAAATCTTGTGGTTTCTTCCGATGGCACGGCGGACAACACTACGGTCAACTCCGGTGGAGATGTCACTGTTTCCTCCGGTGGCACAGCAAACAACAATATCATCAACTCCGGGGGATGTTTGATTATCTCCAGCGGCGGAACGGCGGACAATACCACTATTAACGCTGGCGGATCAGGGTCTCTTTCCTGCGGCATGGCAAACAGCACCACGATAAACTCTGAGGGAGACCTGTATGTTTACAGTGGCGGCACAGCAAACAGCACCATGGTAAACGCTGGGGGACGGATGACAGTCACCAGCGGCGGCTCGACGGACAACACCACGGTCAACGCAGGAGGATGGATGTACGTCTACAGCGGTGGAACGGCAACAAACGTTGATTGGACGCCATGTGTGGGAAGCGTATCGATAGCGGATGGCGCTTATGTCACATTCACCAGCCAGTATTCCGGCGTGTACTATGGTGATCTCAATCAACTGCTCTCCCATGCAATGGTTATGACCTCGAAAACGATTGACGGCAGTATGTACGTTATGTCCGGCGGTCTTGCGGACAATACGGTTGTTTCCCATGGAAGCATGTATGTCTCCAGTGGCGGTACGGCAAACTATACGTCCGTCCACTCCTGGGGCGGAGGAGATGTGCATGTCCGCGATGGAGGCGTGGCAAACAATACTTTGCTTTACGACGGACAAATGCTCATTTCAAGCGGCGGTACTGCAAACGATACTGTTATTGTCGGAGACAACAGTATGTATATCGGCTGGGGCAGCATGTATGTCTTACACGGCGGCACGGCAAACCGCACCACGGTGAACTACGGCGGCAGCATGTATGTTTCCGGCGGAACTGCCAATAGCACCACTGTTAACTCCGGAGGAACTCTCTTCATCGCCGACGGTGGAATGGCAAACGACACCATGATCATTGATGTCGGCAACGTATTCATCTCTTCCGGCGGCATGGCGAACAATACGGTGCTCAATTCCTGGGGCGCCATGCATTGCTTTGCCGGAGGAACAGCAACCCGGACCTCCATTGAAGGCGGCAGAACGTACATCGATAGCGACGGCGTGGCAGACAGCACTACGGTCATGGCTGGAGGACTCTTTATAAGCTCCGGTGGAATGGCGAGCAACACAGTCGTATTCGGCGGGGGGATTGACATTTCCTCTGGCGGCATTGCCGACAACACCGTTATTCAATCCGGGAACATTTATCTCTGTGATGGAGGCATTGCACATAACGTAACGATTTCCCAAGGACGAATACTGATCTACTCCGGCGGCACGATGACCGGACGGATGGTCTTCGAGGAGGGCGTGATTGTATCCTCCCTGCAAAACGCGGCCTTCCATCTTGATTTCGACATCTCCGATCTTGCGCCGGAGACAGTTGCGCGGGTCAACAATCTTGCCCTCATCAAAGGCGCTCCGCTCTACACGCTCACGGTCTCCGATAAGCAGTCAATCGGCACATACACGCTTGCGGAAGGCGCTTCGGAGTTCAATGGCACGATCTCCGTGGTGAATACGTCCGGCACGCCGCTCGGTATTCTCACGCTGAATGGAGGTGCGATGAACATCAACGGATCCAGTTATACGTTGCATTTGAACAAGGACAACGTTCTTTTCGTAACAGTTAACACGGCTGACATGCCGCCCTCGGATGTCGCACCTCAAACTCAAACTTGGGAAAAGGTCGAGGTCGCCACGCAATACACAGTAGAATACTCCACGGACAATTTCGAGCATGTCATTCAGCTGGTCGTCGATTCCAATTCGCTGGATTCTTTCCAAATGCCCGCGGGCAACTACCAGATGCGCGTAAAAGCCGATGGCGGCGAGGAATGGAGCGTTGCTGTGCCTGTCGTTGCGGAAGAGGCTAATAATGAACCGAAGCTCATCAGATCCAACGCTGACGGCCATGCGGACGTGTTCTTCGTGAATTCTGTCGGCACATGGGAATCCGGCTATGCTGCCCAGCATGTCGGTTCCACCGATGATGATACATGGGACGGCACAGAGGAATACGCCTCGCTCTTCGGCAAGAACAAGCTCACGGACATTATAGAAGGCTCGACCGATGCTAACGTCCTGCTGATGACGGACGACTCCATTGGTGATGCCCTGTTTGTGGATGACATTTATTCCGCGTCTCCGGATGAACTTGGCCTGAGCCAGTCCCGCATCGCTCAGATTGATGAAATCCGAGCTGGTGCAGGAAATGACATCGTGGATATGACCAGTCAGCGCTTCGAGTATATTGGAGAAGGGCTGACAATCCGTGGTGGCGACGGCAACGACACAATCTGGGCGAACAAGGGCAACAACATCATGTTCGGCGATGCGGGGAATGACCGCATCGTGGGCGCGTCCGGCAACGATGTGATCGCTGGCGGCATCGGCAATGATCGTATGCACGGCGGCGGCGGAAACGATATCTTTACCTTCTGCGACAACTGGGGCATTGATGAAGTCGAACAGCTCGCTGATGGTTCAGTGAT
Source organism: Lentisphaeria bacterium (assembly GCA_017963105.1). Lineage (GTDB taxonomy): Bacteria > Verrucomicrobiota > Lentisphaeria > Victivallales > UBA1829 > UBA1732. The sequence continues at coordinate 46,364 of JAGCTY010000018.1, read as the reverse complement.
GCTCTGGTTTACTGAAGGAAGTAAGGCCAACTGGGACGAAGCTACGCTGACTTACACGGACGGCAATAACAGCGTCAAGGTCTCCGGTGTCGCAGCAGAAAAGGTCACGCTCAAATTTGGTGACGATGGTTCGGAACAGTATGCCAAGCTCGCATCTGCCGGAGCCTTTGCTAAATTCACCTCGCAAAAGATTTTCGAGAATGCTGATACAACAACAGGAGTAATCGCAAGCTTAGAATAATAAAAAAGCTTCTTCCACATGGATACTCGAACAATGGTCTTTATCCTTTTATTGGGATACAAGAAGTCTTTTGGGGAAAGAACTCATAATGGAATCTAAAGCAAAGTTCAAGTGTTTTATTAATGCCGTCATAAAAAGTCGGTATTTGTTTCTTGTTATTTCTTGTGCATGTTTGCTTTGCGGATTGTCGGGAGAGAATCTGCGTAATTGCGGACTGATTGCCAGCGGACTTAATCCTGATTGGAGGACGGATTTCGGACGCCTTATAAGCTGGATGCTGATTCCGGGCGCGGTGCTTTTTCCCATAGGAATCTGTTTTTCGACAAAAAAGTGGCTTTTGTCAGAAAAATGGCTGTTCCTTTTCCTGGAGGCAACTGTCATTTCTATGGCTTTTTGTTTTGGTTATCAGAATCCTTATGTGGATTCTCCTTTCCATAACCGACCACTTCTGGAGTTTCTCAATGATTTCTGTGCCCTATCCTGTTTTGCCTCTGTCTTTCAAGGAATTCCAATCATCGTTTTGCATTTTTTTACTAGAGAGAAAAAGCAAGTTCTCCCAAAGTGGCGGAGAGTTTTATCGACCGTGATTGCAGTTCTTTTGACAGTCCTTGTATTCATTTTTTCATTTTGTATAACAGATAAGATTTGCTGAATGCAAATCGGACCTCAGAAGGAGAAAAAAACTAATGAAACGAAAATTTTTAATCGTCTGGACTTTATGTCTGTCCTTTTCTTTCTGTCTGTTTTCGGCGGCGAAAGCAGATTCACAGAAAACGACAGCCTCCAAAGACAGTAAAAGCACGTCAAACAGTACGAGCACACCTATTCACTTATCCAAGGAAAACCATCAGGCACTAGTCGGAACCAAGAGTGGCGATTCAGGGTACATCACTTTGCCAAGCGGAAATAAAATTGAAATGATCTGGTGCGAACCTGGACAATTCACTATGGGGGCGAAAGATTGTGAACTTGAAGATGCGACGGATTCATTTTTATGGAAACCAGGTGATGACAGGTACTATAACCAAGATGAAATCCCCCGTCATCCGGTGAGCATTACACAAGGTTTTTGGATGGGCAAATACCCTATCTCGCAAAGTCAGTATCAGGAGATCATGGGAACAGCTCCATCAGGAAAAAAAGATAACCCGGACAGTGATGCCGTCACAAATGTATCATGGAATGATGCGAATCGTTTTTGTGAGAGAATGAATGAATTGACATGGCTGAAATGCAGGCTTCCGACCGAGGCGGAGTGGGAATATGCTGCCAGAGCAGGAACTTCGACCATCTATTGGTGGGGTGATAAATACGACAGCGATTTGGCTTTCAAGACAAATCCGTGGGGGTTTGAGCAGATGAAAGGTCTATGGCATTGGTGTCTGGACTCCTACGCAAATGATTTCTATGGGAAAAGCCCCAAAAGCGATCCAGTTTGCGGATACTATACAGTAGGGGCGAGCGGGGACAAAAAACATGTGATTCGTGGTGGACTGGACACGGACGGAAATGCCGCAAGATCTGCAACACGAAACAGTCAATCAAAAACCTTCGGGTGGTCCAATGGCACATTCCGGATCGTTGTCGGTTCAACACATCAGAATAAAGTCAAACAAGCCGATCAACAGAAAACGGATTCAGCAGAAATAAAAAAAACGCAAAACAATAGCATTAAAACAAGTGATCGTGACAAGCAAAGAATCATTGAAGATGACGTTATGGACGACATGGACGAAGTGGAGGCGAATAAACCAACGGGATTTCCTGAACAGGCGCTTCAATGCCGACAAATGGCGAAACAAGCACGGGAACAGGCAACGCACCTTAAACAGCAGATATCCTTGTATCAGGCACAGGAGGCGATGTTAGGTATGCAGTTCCCCTCGTTGATGGGAGCCATGCGGTATGATACCGACCAAATGTTAATGCAGAATGTGGAGTTGTTCGAAGACGCGGCTGATGAATTCGATCAACTGGATGAAGAAGAAAAGCGGTTCTTCAACGACATGAAAAATACAAAAAGCCGAAAGGCAAGAACAGAGATGTTTATTCAGGCAAAAAATAGGTTGCAGATGTTGAAAGCATTGGATACAGAGAAGGCAATGAAAGCCTACAACACCATGAGACGAGCGATCATGACGTTTCGGCGCAGCATAGATCCTGTTCAGAAAGCAGAGGAATGGGTCAGAATTCAAGATGAGTTTTTTACAAGCTATTCGATTCGTCAAATGAACACTGTCTTTCCGCAGGACTTTTTTACCTCCCCAGCAATTGATGGTCCATCCGTGACCCCCAAGAGAATCGACCAGTCACAAGCGCGGTGTCCACGATGTGGTGAGGAGTACGATTATCGGGCTTGGCCTTCGGGGCTTTGCCCGAAATGCAGTGCGCCAAACTATACATTTTGATTGTCCCTGTTGCTTCCTTGCTCAGACTGAATTCAAGTGAATGATAAGAGGATCTCTATTATTTGCCACAGATTTCCAAATCATCCGTGAATGCGATCATCGCACGAGGAACAATTGTAACCTCGGAACAGCACAGGAGTGAACTCGCGAGAGAAACCGAGAAACGAACACGAACAAAGACAAGTTCCAGAATCAAACATGTTATAGAACCCCAACTCGTTGGAGAAAAGGAGAAAAACGATGAACGATTTGCCTCTTGGCGTTTGCCTTAATCATGCCCTTCGTGAGGGAAGAAAACACAAAACGAGCATTTTCAAGCTCGGATCGGCTCTCGTCGTCCTGATGGGCGTTTCTGTTTTGTGCCTAACGGCATGCATTTCTGCCGACAAAACATCATCATCCTTGAATAAGCGCAGCAATGCCGAAACGTATGTTGATCTGGGGTCTCACGGTTCTGAAATCCTTAATCCTGACGGGTCTTTCAATGCAAAGGATTTCGTCAATGGTTTTACGCTGGGGATGACAATACAGGAATGCATTGAGAAAATGGGGGATTCTCCGGCGGTCGTCCAGTACAATGGGGAACTGAATGTCATGTTTCTGGCATGGTATTACTGTAATGAGTTCTTAAAAGGAAACCAATACTATTCCAAACGCAATTCGGTAATCGCTAAATTTGAAAAAGAAAAACTCGTAGGATTTTCTGCCGGAGGAGATGCTGTCAAGGGAGACCTTTCCATCACATCTGAAGACAATTGGGGTGTGTTGAAACAGTTGACACCCCTGTATCGAAAACTTTCCGACAAAAGGGAAAAGCGAAAACTTGTTTTTAATGATGCAAATCAGACCTATTGTGAGATCCCGGAGAATTGTATTGTTTTATACTGGGAAGGCGACAACTGCCATTACTTTCCGACAACGATTGAGCCGGGTTATAAGCGAGTTTGGTCCCCCGACCAATTATATTATTGCGATATTCCGCAAGACAGCATTTATGAAGGTTTCTGGGACGGGAAATTTCACTATCGTTCCGGCATTGTGGGCAACAACAATGGAGGAAAATCCTTTACAACCATACTCACAGAGGCCGCCTTGGCTGGTCTTCTCCAAGCTCAACAAGCCAGCTTGAACAATCCACCCTCCAACGTTTATATTCCTTCGAATGTTCAGAAAGAAATTGCCCCGCCACGTCAATCCTCAAACACGAATAACTCTCTCAGAAACAATATCAAATCTTCTACATCATCCAGTTATACTTTTTATTGTCATCGGCGCAGCGACAACGGAGAGGAACACGGAGAATACGATCTTCGTTACAGCAGAGGCTGTCCTAAATGCGCCGCTCCGAAATTCTTCTGACAAGAGCCTGATTTGCTCCAGGGACCGCCGTTTCGATAAAACACGCTTTTGTTCCCGGAATTCAATTTCCTTTGCCGAAGGCATCGAGCTCGGCGACGCACGAGCAGTCCTGTGCAATGTTTCGTCCGGGTGTGGTCAGGCAGCTGCCGCTCTGAGTACGTTCAGGACGGAGAGCCCATAGAAATCCTTCATGACGATTTTGCGTCCGTTGCAGAATTTCAGCGTTTTCGTCGGGTTCACGAGGCGAGAGATTTCGTGACGTGATGTCTGCCTGCGGAACAAAAACGACTGGAACCGCGCCAGAGGTCGCAATCGACCTCGGCAGCAGTTCGCTTTACACACAGGAGAAACTGAACTCAGCCATTCTTTTGATCAAGGATAAGTTCGCTACCTTTACCGTATGCGAGCATCCGCTATGCCGGAGACGAAGTCAACAACGACGAGAATCTTGAATGGCTGAATTCTCTCCGCTATGTCCGGTCTAACATGCCGCCCGAAGATGTGGGGAAGCAATACGTTCAGGGCGCCGAATTCTTGAGCAACTTTCCCGTCAAGGAAGGTCCATACGCATGGAATCTGGATGAGGATACAGACTACCAGTGGTGGCTTGGCCGCTTGGAAGATGGTAGATGGGAGATCTTGTCCTGGGGATAGTGAGTCCTCCCATGAGGGATGGCAGATCCCGGCACTCATTTATGCTAACTTTCCCCGAAAAAACTTTTCCCTCACCACCCCTCGCATGCCGATATCATCGACAAGCTTGAAGTGAGACACATTACCCGGCCTTCCGCTTAAAGTCCTTTTTCCGGCATAATCGGGGCTTTATGCGAAGAAACTCCGAAGAAAGTTTTCCTTCCCATCACTTTACCTCGTTTTTCCCCGCATAAATGCCCGAAAAAGCCATTCTCCGTTTTGGAACGGAGAATTTTGCAGAAAGCGGGAGAAAACGAGAGGACACCTTTCGTGTTTTGTCCCAATCCGCACCATGTTCAAAATCCGAGGTTAGGAACACGTTTCGAAACCGTTTGATGCCGTTTTTATACAAATCAGCACGTGTTCCCACTCTCACTTTTGAGGTTAAAGCGGATTGTTGGGCCCGGCAAAAAAGCAACTTTTAGAAACGCGCTGTATTTACGACATATGGTTGCTGTCGGAGAATCAGCGCGGATTCTCCGTTTGAGTTCAAAATTGTGAAAGGTCGCGTCCTCTCGTAAACGGAGAATTTCCGCGAAGGCGGGTCCGGGAAGGCTCCGAGAAAGCGAGAAATAGGGTTCTCCGCGGAGAATCTGCGAGGGCGACATCCTTTGCACAACCCTCGGATTGAACGAGATATAGCGAAAGATAAAAAAAGCACCGTTGAGAGGACAACGATGCTGAAATACAAAACAATGGTCGGGGCGACTGGATTCGAACCAGCGACCTCTAAGTCCCGAACCTAGCGCTCCAACCAGACTGAGCTACGCCCCGAAATGTTCGATTCAAAAATATACCACGTTTTCCCGAAAAATCAAACCGAAATCAGAAAAAAAACGCTTTTTCCCGCGAAAAAGGCCTTTTAACAGCCTAAAAAGCAGATAAAACACGGAGACCGGCCTCGCTCGATTGTATCTGCATCGGTCTGTTCGCCCGTCAGCGAAAAAACATCCTGGCAAAGGAACAAAACATTGGGGCACGCGCGTCACATCCGCCGAGGCTGTCCACAGAGCATAGGCAGTCCCGAGACGCGGTCAATGTGGAGGTTGACGGCGTTGAGGAACGAATCCCGTCCGGCGGCAATCACGGCCTGCGTTTTCGCGCGGGTGAGGCCCGTGTAGACGGATTCGCGGGTCAGGATGCCGCGGTCGGAGCGGGCCGGCGGGAAGAGCATCAGAATCCTGTCGTAGTCGCTGCCCTGGGATTTGTGGACGGTGAACGCATAGGCGGGGGCGCACTGCGGCAGGGACTCCGCCGGAATCCCGCGCCATTTGCCGTCGGAGGCAGGATCGGGGAAGAAGACCAGCAGGCGCTCCACGCGCCGTGCGGCGGCCTCCGAACGTCTGAGCGGACGCCCGTCGTCGCCGGCGAACCACAGGATCCCCGTGTCGCCGTTGAACACATTGACGGCATAGTCGTTTTTGAGGACCAGGAAGGTTTCGCCCGGAACGGGGCCGCCCGTGTCCGGGAAACCGAGGATCGACCGGAGAAGCCTGTTGAGCGCGGTCGCGCCGTATGGCCCGACGTTGAACGGCGTCAGAATGCGGAACTGTTCGAAACGCTTCCAGGCGTCGTCGACGCAGTCCTCATCGTAATAGCGGACGGCATCCGGCCGACCCGAAATCCAATCGCCGCCGATGCTGTCCGCCAGGAATTGCCGGAGCTCGTTTTTCGGCGGAAGCCCGCGGGAGACGACCGCCTGACGTCCGGGCTGCGTCATGTAGTTCCACGCTGTTTCCGCCTGTCCATCGTTGATCGCGTCCTTCATGGTGCAGATTTCGCCGCCCTGCGGGAAACGGCGGCTGACCGTGAGCTCGACCAAACTGCCGGGCGCGGCGGCGCGCAGGATGCCGCAGAAATCACCGAAGACAGACCCCGGCTCCACGGAGGACAGCTGGTAACGGTCGCCCAGCAGAATGACCGCCGCGTCGCCGGGAACGGCCTTCAGGAGGCTGACCATGAGCGACTGCGCGATCATGGAACATTCGTCGATGATGAAGAGCTTGCAGCGGAGCGGATTCTTCCGGTCGTGCCGGAACGTCCCGTCCTTCCGGTTCCAGGCAAGCAGACGGTGGATGGTGGAGGACTGGATCTGCCTGATCTCCTCGCGCCGCCGCCCGTCGCACAGTTTTTCCAGCTGCTGGTCCAGGGCCTGCTTCATGCGCATCTGCGCCTTGCCCGTCGGGGCGCACAGGATGACCTCGGACGGCTTTTCCTTCCTGAGCGCGAGGATCACGGAAACGATGGTCGTCTTGCCGGTTCCGGGGCCGCCGCTGATGACCAGGAATTTCGAATCGACCGCGGCGGCGACGGCGGCTTTCTGTTCATTGCCCAGCTGAAGCCGGGTGATCGTCTCGAACGGGATGTCCTCCGGGAAGCGCACGGCGTCCGAGGCGCGGGACAGCAGATAATCCCGCAGGAAAAGTTCGTTCTGGAACGCGCGGCCGAGATAATACAGCCCGTTCGCCAGGACCAGCGGCGTCGCCCGGAACGTGTCGTCCGTTTCGGGGCGGTATTCACGGAAAAGCCGCGGAAACGCGTCGGGCTTCGGCGGCCAGCTGTCCATCCGGTCGAGGAAACTCAAATCGAACGGCTCGCCGGATTCCCGCGGCAACCGCGCATCGTTTTCCGCGGCGGAGAGGGTTTTCAGGTATTTACGGAGGGATTCGCGCGTGGCGATCTTATCGGCGGGCAGAGCGATTTCCCCGTGCACGGAGGCGGCGTTGGAAACCAGTGCGGCAAGCAGAGTCAATGCGGGATCGCCGCCGGCGTTTCTGCCGATGAACTCTGCGAAAGCGACGTCGATATCCGCGAGAAGTCCGCGTCCGCGGAGCCGGTTCAGGAACTCAGACATGGTCATCCTCCGTTTCCTTTTCTGAAAAGCGACAGAAGTCTTTCGAGGCATTCCCGCGGCGGCACGTCGAACCAGACGCCGTTCCGCGTCCCGCGGTTCAGACCGCGCAGGAAGATGTAATAAACGCCGCCGAAGGCATCGTAATCCATGCCTCGCTGACGCAGGAACCGGAGAAGCGCGGCCGAATAGAGGTAGGATTGCAGGACATAGCCCGCGTTTCCCATTGCGGCGCGGATACGACCGGACGTGTAGTCCGCGTCGGAAGAGCCCAGCCAGTTCGTTTTCCAGTCCACGATGTAGTATTTTCCCTCGTGCTCGAAAACCAGGTCGATGATGCCGTTCAGTACGCCGTTTCTGTCAAGCTGGACGCTCTCCCGGCTGACCAGCGGCCGCGCCTGTCCGGAGGCAGTGTCCGCCAGAATGGAGAGGATCCTCCCCAGATCGAGGCTGTCCGGGGCGTCCAGGAAGAATTCCATTTCCGCAGCCATTCTGTCCTGCCGGATTTCGGAAAGGGAAATCCCGATTCCGCCGTCCGGCGTTTTCGGCAGGGGCGTCCGAAGCGTGCGTGCGATGCCGTCGAGGAGCTGCCGGTTCATGGTCGCGTCCTCGGGATCGAAGCCGAATTCGCGCAGGACGGCGGCGATCCTGTTTTCGACGGTCTCCCGGTTCGCGGGGTCGTCCTGTCCGCCGGCGGCGAAAAGGCTGAAATGCCCCGCGAGGGTTTCCAGCAGTTTGTGCGTCATGCTTCCGACGGTCGTGCCGTGCGGGAAGTCGCGGAAAAGATTCCGGTCGGAGGACGGCACGGTGAGTTCGCCGGTCTCGTCGGAAATTTCGGTTTCACCCTCATCCGCCTCATCCCGGATCGCGTCGTTCCGCTCGTCCAGGTCGGCCGGGGTTTCGCGCTCCACGTCGGCGCGGTTGTTCAGGATGCTGTGGAACGCGGAGAAGCTCATGATGCTCCATTTGTCCCGGATCTTTCCGGAGAAGGCCGCAGACTCCAGATCGTCCGTCGTGTCCTCCTTCCAGAGCGGCCCAATGCCGCTCCGTTTCCCGAAATGACGCTCGAATACGCCGTTCCGTCTGATGCGGAACACATTGTTTCCGTCGGCCGTCCCGTCGTCTTCCAAAGCCTTCCACCAGTCGGCAAGCGGCTGAGGAAGGACATCGCCTGTCCCCGCGAAATAGCCGGCGTCCCATAGCTGCTCCACAACGGTTCTGCCCGGAGCCTGCTCCGATTGCCTGTGGGAAGCCAGGAGGACGCCCTGCGCGGAGTTCGTGAAGTTCACGGGATTTCCCCTTCTGCCCCTGGCCGGATCAAGCTGCCGGGTATACAGACAGGTAACAAGGGATGCGCGGGTGAGCGCCACATAAAGCAGTCGCAGACTGTTCCGCATCTCCTCCTGCCGCGCGACCGTCCGGCTGTTGTCGCTCTGCCCGAAATCAAGAACGGTCTCCGGCGTTTCCGCGTCCCGCGCCGCGGTATTGATTCTGTAGGCGACCTCTCTCTGCTGCATATTGTTCCAGTCGGTTTTCGCGGGATACGGGACAAAGACGACCGGAAACTCCAGCCCTTTCGCGGCGAACATGGTCAGCAGCTGGACCGAAGCGGAGTCGCGGTCGAGGCGCAGCTGGTCGGGGTTCTCCTCGGATTCGTCCGCGCCGCCGCTTTCCGCTTTGCCGTTGATGATCAGGTTCAGGCTGTTGAGGACGTCTTCCGGCAGGAGATGTTCTTTCGATTCCTTCTGGTAAAGCAGTTCCATCAGCTGGAAGAAATTCGTGACGACGCGTTCGCCGTTGAACTCGGAAAGAATCCGCACGAGCGGGGAAACCCCGTCGTCGGGGACGGCGGTGTCCATGAACTGCAGGAACGCGGCGGGGAGTCCGGACTGCGCCCAGATTCTGCCGTACTCCGGCATTTGTTTCAGCAGGGATTCGAGCGAAGCGGAATCGGAAACGACGTCGTCGCAGGAAAAACGGAAAAACGGGGAAAGCATCAGGCCGCGCACGAACCTGATCTCCGGATGCAGGAAGCACCGGAGCAGCAGGAGCATGAGCTTCGCCTCATTCGTATCGAATATCTTGCCGGATTTGCACGCGGACGCGGCAATGCCCTCCGCGTTGAGACGTTTCACGAATTCGGCCGCCTGGTCGTGCTTCTGCACCAGGATGGCGATGTCGGACGCACGCAGCCGCCGCGGCGGCTTCTTCCGGTCATCGGCATCATCGTCGTCCGTCTTTTCCGGCACCCGCATGGGGCATTCTTCCGACAGCAGATACCGGACCTCCCGCACGACGTCGTCCACGATTCCGGAGGCGCATTCGCCCTTCGTACCGATATAATGTCTGAGGCGGAGCGAGCCGCCGGGGATGTCCGGGAACCCCTCCGGCGCCCCCGACGCGATCGAAACGAACGGGATGTCCTTCTGAAGGAAAACACCGTTGGTTTCGTGCGTCTCTTCCAGGTCGCCGTCGCTGAACATCCGGTTGACGGCCTCGATCATCCCCGGCGAACTTCTGAAATTCTTCGTCAGGGTGAACTGGTCGTCCGCGGTGTTCTTCGCCTGAAGATAGGTGTAGATGTCGGCTCCGCGGAATCCGTAGATGGCCTGTTTCGGGTCGCCGATCATGTAGAAAAGGTTGGGGCATCCCTTGGGGAAGCATTTGTCGAAGATGCGGTACTGGAGACGGTCGGTGTCCTGGAATTCATCCACGAAAACAGCCTGGTACTGCGCCCGGATCTGCTCCGCCAGACTGTCGTCCGACTGAAGCGCCGCGTCGAAATCCCGGATGATGTCGTCGTAGGAGATCACGCCGTCCCTGTCCTTTTCGGCCTGAAGCTCGTTTCTGACATAGCGGTAGGCGTCCCGGCAGAGGGTTTGCTGTTCATTCAGGACCTCTCCGTCGGCGCTGTCCCTGTCGATCGGCTCCGAAGCAAACGACGCGGCCTTTTGGAGGGTCTCGAATTTTTCGGCGTTCCGGGCGTCGCCTCCGTAAAACCGGTTCCGGCAGAACTTCCGGACCAGGCGGTCCCTGTATTCGGATTCGTCCGGGACCAGCTCCGTCTCGAATCCGTTACCGGATTTCAGGGCGTATTCCCGCAGCATCTTCTGGCAGAAACCGTGGATCGTGCTGACCGTCATTTCGTCGACGGAGCTGACGGCGAGCCGCAAAAGGAACCTGTCCTTCTGCCGCCCGGCAAAATCGGGAAGTTCCGGTTCCGGGGAGGAACCGGTTTTCCGTTCCGAGTCCGGCGGATTTGCGCCCGGCATGTCCGTCTCCAGCTCAGACAGCGTTTCGTTCAGGAGTTTCAGGATACGGGTCTTCAGTTCATCCGCCGCGGCCTTGGAAAACGTCGTCACGAGAATCTTCCGGACGGGGACGCCCTTCAGGACCAGCCGCAGGATGAGGTGCGTGATCGTATAGGTCTTCCCTGTCCCGGCGCTGGCTTCGATCAGGTACCTTCCGCCGGGAGCCGGCCGCGGATCGCCGGAAGCGGCTTCACAGGCGGAGCCGGCCAGGAATCCAGGAGGCAGATTCAGAGGATAATCGTCGATGCCGCATACTTTCATTTCCGTTTTCCCCTCCCCGTCTGACGCAGGTTCTCCAGACGGAAGGCGACGTCACCGAAGAACGCCCCGGCCAGAGATTTGAAACAATCGTCGAGCGGAAGCTCCGACCCGAAGAAACCGCCGAACTTCTCGACCTCGCCCCTGCTGTTCCAGCCGCCGTTCCAGCAGGATTCCGCCGCCTGCGCCTTTTTCCGTTCATCCGCCTCCGCGAAATACGCATACGAGGATTTCGGGAAGAAGGGCAGAGGTTTCCGCATTCCGGCATGGTAGAGGCACAGGAGCCGCCTGATGATCCGTTCCGCGTCGGCCTGCTCCGTTGCATCCGCCTTCACGACGGAGATGCGGTCCTGCCTGTTGATGAACACGATCCTGGTCGCGGTCCGCCGGACGAGGTTGGCCCGGAGATGGTCCAGGAGCGGACGGACCAGCAGCGAACCGGAAACATCCTTTGCGAAACTCCATTCCATCCGGACGCACGGTTCATTGACGTCTTCAGGCTGGTACACCCTGGCTTCCGGCAGGATCAGCGAGGTCCGGAACGTGCCGGCGGGAACGGGATCGAAAAGCAGCCCGGCAAGCTCCCCTGCGTCTTCCGCGGAGTATTCGAAAACCCTTTCCTCCGCCCGGATCAGCTGCTCCGTCATCGGTTCGGCTTCGGCCTTCATATCCTCGACCAGCCGCGCTATGCACGACCATTCCTGCCAGTCGTCCGCCTTCTGCATCAGGGGGACGCATCCGTCGGCTTTCAGACGCCGCAGGGAAAGATCTTTCAGCGCATCCCGGTCCGCGGATTCCAGACACGACAGGAAAAGCTCATCCTTCACATCGAAATCAAGTCCGTTTTCGAACGGCTCCGAGTCCTCCGGGGACGACGATTCCTGTACGGACAGACTGGCGTCGAGGCTGTTCCCGACAAACTTTTCCGCCGGATTGACGAAAAACCATTTCAGCTCGTCGAATTCCATGCTCCGGCAGGGGGCATCCGTCTGCGCGTTTTCTTCGGGATGGATCCCGCCGCGGATGTCGAACGTCGGTTTTTCCCCGGCGGCCGCGGCATCCGACTGTCCGGCGATCTGCCTCGCCGCGTCCCTCATCCTGCCGGAGAACGACTGGTTCGCGGCGCCGTTTTCAAACAGCTCGGGCGAAAAGGCATGGATCGGCTCCTTCAGCTCGATGAAACTGTTCCTGCCGAATTCGCGCGTCAGATAATTCCTGAGCTCATCCACGCACACGGACGGCGGCTTCTCCTTGCGGTCGTGGATGTCCCGTCCGACGTAGCTGATGTAGAGGTATTTCCGCGCGGCCATGACCGTATCCAGGAAGAGCTGGCGCGATTCGTCACGCCTGAGTGGATCGCCCGGCTCGCGGCCGGCCCCGGAATCCTTTTCCCGACGGTATTTCCGCATCAGATCGAACTCGCGGTCGTCGTCCTCCTCCGGGAACGATCTATGGTTCATGCCAAGGAGGAGAATCGCATCGGCGGGAATGCTCCGCATCGGGCGCAGGCCGCAGAACGTGATCTTCCCGCGCATGAACCCCACGGTGTTGTCCTCCGGCTTCGCGTGCTTGTCCTGAAGATACGCCAGGACGATCCCGCTGGTCAGAGGAACGTCCTCCGTGCCCGCGTCCGCCAGCTCCTGACGCCAGGCGTTCAGCACGCTCAGCAGAAGGTTTTTCAGCTCGGAATCCCTGCCGAACAGACAGCCCGCGGTTTCGGCGAGCATGTCATGCCATTCGCGGAACGAGGAGCCTTTCCGCTCCCGGCTGCGCATGAACCGCGCGATCTCGTGCAGTTTCGTGGTCAGGCCGATGAATTTGCCCAGAAGCTCCGCCCTGCCGCCGTCGAATCCCGGCACGGGGAAGACCTCTTTTTCGTCATTGAGCCGGTACGGGCTCGCGGAATCCGCATCCACGGCATAGTCCAGCAGCAGCCGGTCGAATCCCGCCTGCCAGCTGGTTTCCGGGAACGCCTTTCCCCCCGACAGTCCGTGTTCTTCCGCGTCCCACCCCCAGCGGATGCCCGCACGCATCGCCCGGTTCAGGCAATACCGGCAGTCTTCCGGCGCGATCCCCCAGTGCTCCTGCAGCGACTTGTCCTGGAGGATGGCGAACACTTCCGACGCGGCAAAATCGCCTTTGAACAGGGACAGTATTTTCATCAGCGTGCTGTACGAGGACAGGCGTTCCGTCCCCGGCTGGTCCGCGATGGAAACGCCGAGCCGCGGCTCGCCCGAATGATTGAAGACGGCGTCCACCAGCGGAGCGTAATCCGCGGGCGTCGGCGTCATGATGAAAATGTCCTTCAGCGGCAGGGCGTGGTCCTCGTCCAGGCAATGCAGGATGAAATTGTGCGCCGCCTCCACTTCCCGGAACGCCGAGTAGCAGTTCCGGATCTGGACCGAACGGCACCCGCTTCCTTTTTTCCGTTTCTCCGGCTGGACAGCGGCGGATTTCAGGTCTTTCCGTATCCGGTTCTGAAGGCGGCGCAGGATCGTGCCATCGTCCGGCGCATCCTCCCCGGAATCGTCGAACTCCGCGTCGTCGGTCCATTCGGCCGTCCGGTTCAGCATCACGCAGCTCTGCATCGCGAAGGAGGCCAGCAGGGGATTGTGCTGGAAAAACTTGGTGTCCATGTCCTCCAGAAGCCGGATCGGATCCAGGCCTTCCTGAAAGAACCTGTCCAGGAACTCGCGCATTTCATCCTTGTTCTTTTTGCAGTCCGCGTAATACTCCCCGCTCGGCACAAGATGGTACAGCTTGACGGTCGTGCCGTGCCGCTGAAACTGTTCCAGGCATCGAAGAACGGTCGGAGCCAGCTGCGAAAAACCGAAAATGCGGATCGTTTCCCCGCCGTTTTTCCTTTCTCCGACGGGAAAACCGTTCCAGAGTCCTCTGTTCACGATCCGGTCGAACACCGCCGCGAAATGTTTCCCCTTCCAGTCCTCTCCCGCGATGCGGCGCCAGAGTTCCCCCTGCCAGGCCGCGGCCGGTTCATCGTGCAGCCCATGCGGCGTCTGTCCCGCCTCCCAGGCGTTGATCCACCGCGGACGGTACAGCATGTATTTGTCGTACAGCTCCCCGAGCTGGCGGGACATATCGTACAGGCGTTTGGAATCGCCCCTGATCCAACGGGCCAGCACGGGAAACGCCGTTTCGGATGCCGGGTCCAGCAGGGTCCGGTAAATGCGCCAGCCGATCGTCTTGCTGTCGATGTCCGGACGCTCGCCGTGCGGCAGATAACGATGGAATATCGACATCAGCGGGGGAAATTCCAGCTGGGCCGCAATTCCGTGCCGATGCGCGAAGCGCAGGGAAAGGTACCGCTGGATGCTCCGGTTCGGCACGATGACCCGCGTCCGGCGGAAAAGATCGGTGTTTCCGAGCTCGGCATGGATTTCATCGATCAGCACGTCGGCCAGGGCGTCCGTGCTCAATCTGCGAAAGACGAACGGGGTTTCGAAACATTCCGCCTGCTCGTCCGGAATGAACTCATTCTTGTTTTCTGGGGAAATCATCTTCTGTCGGGACGGATTCCTTTTCATATTTCAGGACTAAATATAGTTCCGTTTGAGGGTTTGTCAAGTGTTTTTCCGTTTTTCTTCCGGGATATTCCGGCTTGCCCCGCCGACGGCGGAAAAAAAGTTCGAGGCGTTTGACGGATGCACCGTTTCAATCTACACTATCGTGTACGACAGAAAATGTCATACCCAGCGGGGAGAAAGGGACGCTGCGGCATCGTGTCTGCACGAATATAAGAAACGTGTATTCTTTTTTCCGCCGGCCGATGAAAAAAAGCTTTTGTTTTTTTGCTGCGGACAAAAACATGCCGGGATATGTTTTACGTTTTCTGTCTGCCGGATGTCGATTTTTGTAAAAAACCAGGATGGAAACCGTCGGGAATCCGCATGGGATTCCGTCAGATCCCCCGAAAAAAACGCCTGAAGGAAAGGAGGATCGTCCTTTTCAAAATGAGTTGAACCCCGGGAGAAAACTCTGTTCCGGACACGGAGGAAACAAACGACGGAAAAGATTTTGGCACGGGATGTGCTAACCTCTCCGGCGTATCCACAAAATCCATCAAGGAGAAACACGACATGAAACTGATCATCGCGTACATCCAGCCCGACCGGCTGAATCCCGTCAAGCAGGCGCTTTATGCCCGCAGCATCTTCAAAATCTCCGTCACGAACGCGCTGGGCTGCGGCCAGCAGCGCGGATACGTCCACATGTGGCGCGGCGCGCTTCAGGAAGTCAACCTGTTGAAGAAGGTCCGCCTCGCGATCGCGGTCAACGACGAATTCGTCGAGACCACCATCGAAGGCATCTGCGAAGGCGCGCGCACCGGGCACATCGGCGACGGCAAGATCTTCGTGCTCCCCATGGACGAATGCATCCGCATCCGCACGGGCGAACGCGGCAAAGAGGCAATCGGATAACCCGCAGCATCGGAAAGGATTTTACTATGAATAAGATGATGACAGCGGCTCTGATGAGCCTCGTTTTCGTTGGAATGTGCGCCGGAGCCGAAGAAGCGGCGGAAGCCGTCGCCGAAGTAACAGCGGTATCCGAAACAATTACAGAGGCCGCCGCGCCCGCGCCCTCGACCGCCGACTATGCGATGTTCGCGGTCAACAACCTGTGGGTCATGGCGGGCGGCATGCTGGTCTTCCTGATGCACCTCGGATTCGCGTGCGTCGAGTCCGGCCTCGCCCGCGCCAAGAACTGCAACAACATCCTCTTCAAGAACACCATGACCCCGGCCATCGGGTTCCTTTCGTACGCCGTCTGCGGGTTCGCCCTCATGTATCCCGGCGTGCACTGGATCTGGAACAACTGGTTCGGGTTCGCCGGATTCGGTCTGCACCTGCCCGCGGGCGATCCGATCGCGTACCACAACGGCGAGTTCACCTACTGGACGGACTTCTTCTTCCAGGGCATGTTCGCCGCGACCGCCGCGACGATCGTGTCCGGCGCGGTGGCGGAACGCGTGAAGCTGATGAGCTACCTGATTTTCACCGCCGTCTACGTGTCGGTCGTATACCCGATCGTCGGTTCCTGGGGATGGGGCGGCGGCTGGCTCGACGCCCTGCACTTCCATGATTTCGCCGGCTCCACCTTCGTGCACAGCGTCGGCGGCTGGGCCGCCCTCTCCGGCGTGATCCTGCTCGGTCCGCGCATCGGCAAGTACGTCGACGGCAAGGTGATGCCCATCATGGGCCACAACATGCCGCTCGTGACCATCGGCGTCTTCCTGCTCTGGCTCGGCTGGTTCGGGTTCAACGGCGCATCCGCCCTGAACGCCGACCCGAGCAAGGTCAGCCTCGTGCTCGTGAACACCATGATCGCGGCCAGCGCGGCGGTCGTCTCCAGCATGGTCACAAGCAAAGTCATGCTGCATCATCCCGACCTCTCCATGACAATGAACGGCTGCCTCGCCGGCCTGGTCGGCATCACTGCCGGCGCAGACTGCGTGAGCGTGGGCTCGGCGGTCATCATCGGCCTCATCGCCGGCATCATCGTGGTCCCCGCGGTCGTTTTCTTCGACCGGCTCCACCTCGACGACCCCGTCGGCGCGCTCTCCGTCCACTTGGTGAACGGCGTCTGGGGCACGCTCGCGGTCGGCATCTTCTCCGTCGTGCCGGAATACACGTTCAAGGTGCAGCTCCTCGGCGCGGCGGTCGTCGGCCTGGTGTCCTTCGTGTCCTCCTTCGCGATCTTCTTCGCCCTGAAGAAAATCTCCGGCATCCGCGTCAGCGAGGAAGAAGAACTCCGCGGCCTCGACCTCTGCGAACACGGCGGCGAAGCGTATCCCGGATTCCAGTTCTTCGTCAACATGTGATTTCGCCCACGAAACGAAAAAACTCCCCTGCCCCGGTCAGCTCAAAGCGGCCGGGGAACTTTTTTCAGGGAAATGCAAATCGAGGATGGTTCAGGCGGAAAACATCATTTCGCCGCAGAAGCGGTATCCGAAGCACCCGAAGCAGCTTCCGCGGCGCGGATCTTCCGCAGTTCCTCAACGCAGCGCGGCACGTCGTCGAACGGCAGATTCTTCAACTTCTCGATGGGCAGGTCCCACCAGCGAAGTTCGAGCAGCGCTTCGATGATATCCGGGGAGAACCGGTAGCGGATGATTTTGGCCGGGACGCCGCCGACGATCGCATACGGCGGGACGTCCTTCGTCACGATCGAGCCGGAGGCGACGATCGCGCCGTCCCCGACCGTAACACCGTCCATGATGACGGAGTTGATGCCGATCCAAACGTCGTTTCCGATATGGCACGGGGGCTTCTCACGTTCGAATTTGCAGCGGCATTCCGGCGGCAGGTTCGGGCCGTACGGCATATCAAGATACAACACGGGATGGGTCGAAAGAAAACTGATCGGATGCTGCGAAGGACCAAGCCACACATTGCGGGCTATGGAACAATATTTGCCGACGGTCGTTTCCTTGTTCGAGACTCCGAACCCGCTTCCCGCGTAGGAGGCATAACCGAATTTGCACTTGCGGGTCCTGATTTTGATATAATGCGCGAACACGATCCGTTTGCGGACTCTTTTGCGGACACTTCGGACGGGGATGAAATTACAAAGAAATCGTTTCAGGAACAAAGGAAACATAATTTCTCCTTGGGGGGGTGGAAGTCAAAAAAAAGAAAAGAAATGGTATTAATATAACATTTTCTTTCCCGGATGTCAAGTCCTTTTTTTCTCATTCATATCCGGTCCGGATCCCGGACGTCTCCCTACGAAGAAAACCGATCGGAGCACGGGAAACGAATGTCCTTTTTTTCAACAGGATACACAAATCGAAACTGGGTTCGGGCAGAAAACAGCATTTCGCCACCGGAGCGGGATCCGAAGCTCCCGAAGCCGCCTCCGCGGCGCGGATCTTCCGCACGACCTCCACACAGTGCGGCAGATGCCGGATTCGGCGGATTACACGCGGGACTCGAACCCGATGCGCGGGTCGGCGATCACGTACAGGATGTCCGACAGCAGGATACCTGCGAGCGTGAGGAATCCGCTGAACGCGAAGAGCGTCATCATCAGGGGGATGTCGCGGCTGCTGAGCGCGAGCATGGAAAGCGCGCCCATGCCGGGGATGTTGAAGATGTATTCGATCAGGATGCTGCCGGACACCAGCCCGGGCAGGATGCCGGCGAAGAGCGTGATCATGATGATGAGGGCGTTGCGGAACGCGTGGACGTAGATGACCTCCTTTTCCGGCAGGCCCTTCGCACGCGCCGTGCGGATGTATTCCTGGCGGATCACGTCGAGCATGCCCGCCCGCGTGAAGCGCGCGATCCCGGCGAACGACGCGTAGCTGAGGCAGAAGACCGGGAGCACATAGTGCATCGCCGTCACCCACATGATCTTCCACGAGCTCATCCCCTGCGTGATGTCGGGCGTGAGCCCCTTCAGCGGGAAGATCGGCGCGAGGCCGCCCACGCACAAAGTCGCCTGAAGCAGCAGCGCCACGGAGATGGCCGGCAGGGAGTACAGGAAGAACAGGAACAGCGTGGTGGTCTTGTCGAACGCCGTGTCGTGCCGGACGGCGGTCTGGATGCCGATGGGAATGGACAGGACATAGGTGACCAGGATCGCGAGAAGATTGAGCTTGATCGTGATGGGGAGGCGTTCCAGGATCAGCTCGGTCACGGGCCGCCCCTTGTCGACCGCGACGGACGCGCCCAGGTCGCCGTGGAGAGCGTCCCATATCCACAGCCCGAACCCGACGATAATCGGCTTGTCGAGGTGGAGTTTCTGCTCGATGATCTTGTTGCGCCCCAGGTCGGTCTTGTCGCTGGACATGGACCCCGCCGCGTTCTTGCCGCCGCCTTCGGCGGAGAGGAACGTGCTTTTGGACGGGTCGCCCGGAGCCAGGCGCATCAGCGCGTAGCTCGCCAGCAGGATCACGAACAGCGTGAAAAAGCCGAGGCCGAGGCGTTTGACCAGATATGTCCAGAATTGTCCCTTCATGCGCGGGCGGGCGTCCTTTCGGTGAATTTGACGGGATGAACAACGAATGTACCATACAAATTTAATTCCGTTTCCGCCGATTGCAAATCCGCGCCCGAAAAAAAAGCGCAAAACAGGCGCATTTCCCGTTTCACGCTTGATTTTCGCGCCCCCGCGATGTATTGTTATTCATCCGCAGTCCCAATGGCATCAACCGATCGAATCATCGTCTATCATGGTCCCTTTCCTGTTTCTTTCCGCGCTTTTTCTGCTCGCGTTCATTTTTCTGGACATGTCGCATGAAGTCCTGAAAAAGCGGATCCGCCGCATCAGCGCGAAGAAAACGGACGATCCGCGTCCGCCGGAACTGGATTATCCGTTCTTCCGGCTCGCCGACTCCGGGGCGGGGCGTGCGCCGTGGCAGCACTATGGCCGACGGGAAACGCAGATCGCGGACCGCGACGATTTCATACGGAAGATCGCACCGGAGCATTTCGACAAATTCATCCTCCAGGAACGAATCCTGCGCATGCTGTTCGGCGCATCATTTTTCGTGCTCGCGGCGGACGTCCTCGTGGTCGCCATCCACCTGATCCGGCACTGGCACTGAGCCGGACGAAATACGTTCCGCTCAGATCGAAGCGACGAGCTGAAGTCCTTTGAGGTAGCGTCCTTCCGGGAACGAGGTCAGGACCGGGTGGTCCGGCCCCTGGGACAGCCACCGCACCGTGGACAAAGGCCGGTTCGCGTCCGACGCCGCCGAATCCACGATCTTCGCGAAGAGGTCGTCGTCGATCGCGCCGGAACACGAGAACGTGAAGAGCTGTCCACCCGGATTGAGGAGCTTGATTGCCAGCAGGTTGATGTCCTTGTAGGCGCGGGCGGCGCGTTCGCGCTGCGACATGGTCTCCGCGAACTTCGGCGGGTCCAGCACGATCAGGTCGAAAGATTTCCGGGCATCGCGGCAGCTCCGCAGGAACTGGAACACGTCCGCATCCTTCGTCACGAACGCATCGGGGGAAAAGCCGTTCAGCGCCGCCAGCTCGCGGGCGCAGGCCAAAGCGGGTTCCGAAGAATCCACGTTCAGCACATGCTTCGCACCGCCCTTCAGCGCGGCCAGCCCGAATCCGCCCGTGTACGAGAAACAGTTCAGCACGCTTTCCGCTCCGGCGGCACATTCCGCCACCAGACGGCGGTTTTCGCGCTGGTCGAGGTAGAACCCGGTCTTGTGTCCCGCCAGGTAATCGGCGCGGTACCGGATGCCGTTCTCCGTAAACTCCAGCACGTCCGGCAGCGGTTCTCCGGCGAGGTGCCCGGTCCGGGACGGCAGGCCGTCCTTCGCACGGCTGTCGACGTCCGAGCGCTCATACACGCCCTTTGCGTAATCCAGCAGAAGAAATCCGATCAGCTCGCGGTGGCGCTCCATCCCCGCACCCGTGATCTGGCAGACGGCGTACTCGCCGTAGACGTCCGCGATCAGCCCGGGCAGCCCGTCCGATTCCGCGCAGACCAGCCGGTACGCGTCCGGCAGACTGCCGTGAAAAACAGTCTTGCGGAGCGCGAACGCCGACGCCAGGCGGTTCCGGAAGAACGCCTCGTCGACCGCCTCGGATTCCGTGAAATTCCAGAGCTTCACCGGGATGTGCGACGCCGCGGCGTACGCTCCGTGCGCCAGGAACTCGCCCCGCGCGCTCCTGACTTCGACCGTCTCGCCCGCGACGGGATTCCCTGCGACCTCGCGGATCGCGCCGGAAAAGATCCACGGGTGATGCCGCAGAACGGATTTTTCGCGGCCTTCTTTCAGGATGACGGTATGCATGGGAAGGAACCTCGGCTTGGAGTCAAATTGAGTTCAAAAAAGAATAAGTTCAAAAAGCGGATAAAAAGAAAGAGCGGATTCCGACGAACCCGCCCTCGGAAAAGACACGCTCAGTAGCGGATCAGCATGGAGCCCCACGCCAGACCGCCGCCGAACGACGTGAAAAGCACCAGGTCGCCGCGTTTGATGCGGCCCGTGCGGCACGCTTCGTCGAGCGCGATGCCAATCGAGGCGGAACTGGTGTTGCCGTAGTGCCGGATGTTGCAGAACGCACGGTCGTCGTCGACGCCGAGCCGCTTCGCCACGGCCTGAATGATGCGCATGTTCGCCTGATGCGGGATCACCAGAGCGAGCTGGTCGATCGAAACCCCGGCCTGCGCCAGCACTTCCTCGCTGGACGACACCATGGCGTTCACGGCCAGCTTGAACGTCTCGCGCCCTTCCATATAAATGAAATGGTCGCGGTTCCAGATCGTTTCGTGGCTGGCGGGGGCCTTGCTGCCGCCCGCCGGGATCCGAAGAACGTCGGTGTAGCCGCCGTCGGCATGGAGCGAGCTGGCGAGGATGCTGTCCGGGGAGTCCGTTCCGTCGTTCTGAAGCAGAGCGCATCCGGCGCCGTCCCCGAAAAGGATGCAGGTGTTGCGATCGGTCCAGTCCACGATCACGGAGAGCTTGTCGGAGCCGCAGACCAGCACGTTGCGGTATTTGTTCGGGAAGGAGCGCATGAGGGAGAAGCCGACTTCCAGGCCGGAGACGAATCCGGCGCACGCGGCGGAGAGGTCGAAGCAGAAAGCCTGCCTGCACTGGAAATGATGCTGGATCAGCGCGCCGGTGTTCGGGAAGATGTAGTCGGGGGAAATCGTGGCGACCACGATCGCGTCGATGTCGCGTCCGTCGACCCCAGCCTCCGCCAGGGCCTTTTCCGCTGCGCGAATCCCCATGGTGGACGCAGTCTCGTCCGCCCCGGCGATGCGGCGTTCCTCGACGCCGGTGCGCGTGCGGATCCACTCGTCGTTGGTATCGACAAGCTTTTCGATATCGGCGTTGGTCCGTATAGTTTCGGGGAGGTACGAGCCCGTCCCCGCGATGCGAATGCCCATATTGTCATCCTTTGATGCTGTTCGGCGTAGGGGGTTGAGAACGGTTTCATCCGGGCCGCGGTCCGCCGGATTGCGCATTTCCGGACATGCGGAACAGAGATCCCGTCCCATAAATATAACACGCGTTTGCGGTTTTTCAAGCATGTTTTTGTCCGCATCGTGAAACAATGTGTCATTCCGTCGTTTTTTTCGTTTTTTTTCGTCTTTTTTTAAATTATTCGCTTGACAAATCAAGCTTGAATGGTATTTTACTTGTAGTGTTCACCCTCACTTCTGTCACACACTTAACTTTTCAGGAGTTACACCATGAAACGTTCTTTCTTTGCCGCACTTGCGGCCGGCGCTTTCCTCGCGCTGTCCGCGGTCCAGGTCGCGGCCCAGACCGAGGCCGACCAGCTCAAAAACCTTAAACCCGCCAAGTACGTCTTCCTGTTCATCGGCGACGGCATGTCCCTGCCCCAGCGCATGATGGCCGAGGAATTCAGCATGAAGACCACTGGCAAGGGCCTCACCATCAACGCCATGCCGCAGCAGAGCTACACCAAGTCCAGCTCCGCGAACAGCTTCATCACCGATTCCGCCGCCAGCGGGACCGCCATCGCCTGCGGCGAGAAGACCAACAACCAGCGCCTCGGCGTCGCGCCCGACGGAAAGCGCAAGCTCGAATCCGTCGCCGAAGTCGCCAAGAAGCAGGGACGCGCCATCGGCATCCTCACGAGCATCACCATCAACCACGCCACCCCGGGCGCATTCTATGCCCACAACGAAAGCCGCGACAACTACTACGACATCGGCAAGGATCTCGTGAACTCCGGCTTCGATTATTTCGGCGGCGGCGGCCTCCAGGGCAACCGGAACGGCGACAACGACCTCTACAAGATCGCCGAGGAAAAAGGCTATACCGTCGCGTACAAGGATGAAGTCCCGAAAGTCGACCTGAAGAAAGCCGACAAGCTCTTCGTCCGCGGCCACAATGGCGCCCTCCCCAACGCCATCGACAGACCCGAGGGCGAATGGGCCATCGCCGACTACACGAAGCAGTGCATTGACTTCCTCACGCTGAAGAACAAGCCCTTCTTCGTCATGGTGGAAGGCGGCAACATCGACCACCACGGACACGGCAACGACGCGGCGGCCAACCTCCGCGAAACCATCGATTTCGACAAGGCCGTGGCCGTCGCCATGGACTTCGCGAAGAAGCATCCGAACGACACGCTCGTCGTCGTCACCGGCGACCACGAGACCGGCGGCATGACCCTCGGCTTCGCGAACACCGAATACAGCTCCTACATCCAGCTGCTCGAAAACCAGAAGTGCTCCGGCGACGAGTTCAAGAACAAGGTCAACCGCCTCGCCGACAGCATCCTCGGTCCCCGTCGGATGGGATTCCCGCCCAGAAGAGACCAGGACAATCAGGATGCCCAAGCCGCCGCTCCCCAGGAAGAGAAGACCATCAAGTTCGACGACATCAAGCCGCTCATCACCGAAAACTTCGGCCTCGTGTTCGATAAGTTCGACAACCGCGGCAACGCCCCGAAGGGTTCCCTGACCCTGACCAGGAGCGAGCAGGAACGCATCGAAGAGGCGTTCAACCGCCAGTTCCCGGACGGCAAGCGCGCCGGTATCGGCGGCGGCGACGCCATCACGAACACCGTCGTGGCCATCTTCGACAACAAGGCGTCCATCGGCTGGACCAGCGGCGCGCACACCGCCCTCCCCGTCGATACCAGCGCCTACGGCGTGAACTCCAACGTCTTCTCCGGCATGTACGAGAACTCCGACATCGCCAAGAAGCTCAAGGCGATCGTCTCCGTGCCCGTGAAATAATCTGATCTCACAGCATCATTTTCCATGTTCCATCATTGGAAAATATCCAGACGCGACGCAGTCATGGTGGTTGTTTTCCTCCTTGCCTGCGTCGCTCTTTGGTTTGTCGAGCTTTCTCCGAAACGCCAGGAGGAAGGGGTGAAGAGCAAGGCGCTCATCCTCTCCGTCGACAACACCAACGTCTTCCAGTTCGGCCTCCTGAAAAAGGGCGAACAGCATGTCCGGCTGAGAGTCCTGAACGGCCCGTACAAAGGACGCGAGTTCGAAGGCACGAACCTGATCCGGGCGAACATGGAGCTGGACAAGGTCTTCGAGCCGGGCGACGTCGCGCTCGCCGCCATCCCGTACGGCGTCGATGAAACCTTCACGGTCAACGCGCAGGACCACTACCGCATCGACTACTCGCTCCTGCTCTTCGGACTCTTCGGGCTCCTGCTGCTCGTCTTCGCAGGCATTACCGGGTTCAACGCCCTGCTCTCCTTCGTCTTCAGCTGCCTCGTCATCTGGAAGCTCGTGATCCCGCTGGCATTGAAGGGCGGAAACGTGCTCCTCATCACGTTCGCCTCCGTCACGCTGCTCAGCGCCGTCATCATCTTCCTGGTCGCCGGCATGACCCGGAAAGGCGTCACGGCCTTCTTCGGCTCCATCCTCGGCGTACTCGCCAGCTGCGCCATGGCCTACATCTTCACGAAACTCTTCAAGATCAGCGGCGGCATGATGCCATACGCCCAGACGCTCCTCTATTCCGGCTACGAATTCCTCAGCCTTCCCGACATCTACATCGGCGCGATCTTCCTCTCCAGCTCCGGCGCGGTCATGGACCTCGCCATGGACGTCTCCGCAGGCATGGTCGAGATCCTGCACAAACGCCCGGACATCCCGCGCCGCGAACTGGTCGGCTCCGGCCTGAACATCGGGCGCAGCGTGGTCGGCACCATGACCACGACCCTCCTGCTGGCCTACTCCGGCGGATACCTCACGCTCATGATGACCTTCGCCGCGCAGGGCGTCGGCCCGCTCGACTTCATCAACAACCCGTACGTCGCTTCCGAAGTGGTCAAGACCCTCGTCGGCAGTTTCGGACTCGTCCTCGTTGCGCCGTTCACCGCCTTCGTCGGCGGCTTCATCATCCCGCACAAGGACAAAAAGCCGGCAGTCCCGGAGCAGAACCTGGAACAGAAGACGGAAGATAAGATGGAACAGGAACCGGAAGAAAAGACGGAACAGAAACCGGAAGAATCGGTGCAATCCTGATCGGCGGATTCTTCCTCTCTTCCGGCTCTGTATTTCTTCACGTTTTCTCCCGTTTCGGCCCATTTTCCTGCATTTTTCTATAAAAAAGGCGGAAATCACGAAAAAAAATGCGTTTTCCGGTTGTTTTCCTCCAAAACGGCGCTATATTGTTTCTTTTACAAGGAAAACACGCCATGCCAGACCAGAACATCCTGATTTATGACTCCACGCTTCGCGACGGCGCCCAGGGAGAACACGTCTCGTTCTCGAAGGACGACAAGCTGCGTATTGCCGAAAAGCTGGACGAACTCGGCGTGGCCTACATCGAAGGCGGCTGGCCGGGCTCCAACCCGCGCGACGCGGAATTCTTCCGCGACGCCGCCGCACGTACGTTCAAATATGCGAAACTCTGCGCGTTCGGCTGCACGCGCCGCAAGGACCTGACCGCGGAAAACGACCCCCAGCTGCGCGCACTGCTCGATTCCGGCGCGCCCGTCTGCACCATCGTCGGCAAGACGCCCGCCTCGCAGGCACGAGAAATCCTGAACGTTTCCGAGGAAGAGAACCTGGCCATGATCCGCGAATCCTGCCGGTTCCTCGCCGATGCCGGGCGCGAGGTCATCTTCGACGCCGAGCATTTCTTCGATGCCTGGAGCGAGGACCGCGACTATGCGGTGCGTGTCCTGAACGCGGCATGCGAGGGAGGCGCTTCCGTCGTCACGATCTGCGACACCAACGGCGGGCTGCTCCCCGTCGAAATCCTCGACATCACGAAGCAGGTGCGCGCTTTCCTGCCCGAAAGCATCATCCTCGGCATCCACTGTCACAACGACTCCGGCACGGCCGTCGCGAACTCCATCGTGGCGGTGCGCAGCGGCGCCCGACTCGTGCAGGGCACGGTCAACGGCATCGGGGAACGCTGCGGCAACGCCAACCTCTGCACCATCATCCCGAATTTCGAGCTGAAAACGACCTTCCGCTGCCTTCCGCCCGGCCACCTGGCCATGCTGAAGGACGTCAGCGATTTCGTCTGCGAAAAGGCCAACATGCGCCCCGACGCCCACGCCCCGTACGTCGGCGACAGCGCGTTCGCACACAAGGCCGGGCTCCATGTCGACGCCATCGCGAAAAATCCGGTCACGTTCGAACACGTCCGCCCGGAATCCGTCGGCAACCGCCGGCGCATCCTCATCTCCGAGCTTTCCGGACGCCACTCGCTCACCATGAAGGCCGCCGAATTCGGCATCGATCTGCGGGATTCCCGCCTCGGCAACGCCGGACTTCAGGAGCTCAAGAAGCGCGAGCGCGCCGGATACGAATACGAAACAGCCGAGGCGTCGTTCGTCGTGCTGATGCATAAGGTCATGAACCTGTGGCCATCCTATTTCACCCTCGAGGGCTTCCGCGTCATCATCGAAAAACGCGGCGCCGGGGACCGCGTGGTCTCCGAGGCCACCGTCAAGCTCAGCGTCGGAGGCGTCTCCCAGCTCACCGCCGCGGAAGGCGACGGCCCGGTCAACGCGCTCGACATCGCGCTCCGCAAGGCCCTCGAACGCTTCTACCCTGCGCTCCGCGACGTCTCCCTCATCGACTTCAAGGTCCGCATCCTGGAGAACCTGAACGGCACCGCAGCCCAGACGCGCGTCCGCATCCAGAGCCACGACTCCACCAGCGTGTGGGACACCGTCGGCGTCAGCGAAAACATCATCGAGGCATCCTGGATCGCCCTCGCCGATTCCGTGGAATACGCACTCTTCAAAAAACACATCGTACCCTCAAACAGCCAGGAAGGAACCGAACCATGACCCGGCGTTTTCTTTTAGCTCTGACCATCGTGCTCATCTGCACGTTCTATTTCAAGCCCCAGCCCAGGGCCGAGGCCTTCGACCCCGTCACGCTCGCCATCCTGACCCCTCTGGCCATCCAGGGCGCGAAGATCCTCGCCCCGTATGTGATCCGCGGACTCAAGAACGTCGCCGTCGTCGGGGTGCGTTCCGCGAAATATCTCATCAAGTTCTTCCTGGTCCCGGTCGGGCTCGTGGAGTGCATCATCATGCCATGGCGCATTTCAACAGGGATAAGCCATATAGGACAGGGGTTCGTAGGGTTGTTCTGTTTCGCCGGGAACCTATGTCTGATACCATTCGCCATCTTTGGCATCGGCGTTTAGCTGGGACGTGCTGAACAATGCCGAATGAAAAACGTCCGCCCGAAGGGAACGCCACAGGCCGCGCCCGCAAGAAGATGGACCCCATCCTCCGCGAATGGTACGGCGAAGGCGGTTCCGACGGCGAACTCATGAAATATCTCCCGTCCTCGCAGCCCGTCGGGGACGTGCTTCAGCGCGTCATGCGGAAGAAACTGCCGCACGGCGTCGCCGATTTCCGTACGATCACGGACCGCTGGACGGACATCGCAGGCGCGGTCGCCGCGAAGCACACCACGCCGCTTTCCATCTCAAACAATACCCTCTTCGTCGAGGTGGAGCATCCCGCCTATCTGGCGTCCGTCCGCACGAAAGCCGTCCAGGCCGCCATCCTCGCCCGCATCGCCGAGCTCATCGGCACGGACAAATGCACCGCTTTGACCTTCATCCCCAAAGGACGCCGCTCCGTCTGACCGCGCCATGATCTTCTTCGACACCATCGACTCCACGAACACCTGGGCAGTCGCGCATTTCGCCGAACTCGGCGACTGCGAACTCGTCGCCGCCGCCGTGCAGACCGCCGGTCGCGGACGTCTCGACAGAAAATGGATTTCCCCGCGCGGCAATATCTACGCCAGCTTCGTCCAGAAGGGCGTGACCAGCCCGCTGCTCGGCGTCGCCGCCGGATCGCTCGCCGTGCTCGACCTCGTGCGCGAGCTCGCCCCCGCCGAAAAATTCCACATCAAGTGGCCGAACGACGTCTTCCGCGGAACGGCGAAGATTTCCGGCATCCTCTCCCAGTACATCTGCCCGCGGAACGGCGCGACCGGCGGACTCGTGACCGGAATGGGCGTCAACCTGAACATGTCGCGCGAACAGCTCGCGTCCGCCTCGCAGGAAGCCACGTCCGTCAGCATCCTGACCGGAGCGCAGTGCGACTGCGACGCCGCGCTGCGGCGCTTTGAGGAAATCCTGCACCTTCACGCCGCCACGCTCAAAAACGCCCCGGAGACGCTTTTCGCCCGCTGGAAGGCCGAAAACGGGCTCCTCGGACGGCGCGTGGAATTCCTCGCCGGCGATGGAGCACGCCTCGAAGGGCTTTTCCGCGACATCGCCGACGACGGATCGGTCATCCTCGACGAGGACGACGGCCGCACGCTCACGCTGAACTGCGGCGACGTGCGTCTGCTGACCCGCGCTTGAATTTCGCGCGAACGCGTGTATAGTATCTGCAAAGAATCAAACTTTAATCCGCAAAACGGAATCCGCCCCGAAGGACACCTCCCCATGATCGCTCAGCTCACAGGAAAAATCGTTTCCCTGAACTTTACCGAACTTATCCTCGACGTGAACGGCGTCGGATACTTCGTCTCCATCCCCATGAGCACCTACGACGTACTGCTGAAGGCGGGCGAAGGCGGCACCGCCACGGTTCTGACCTGGCTCCAGGTCCGTGAAGACGCCCTCCAGCTCTTCGGGTTCGCGAAGAAGGAGGAGCTCGAAATCTTCAAACTTCTGCTCACGGTGAACGGAATCGGCGCGAAGACCGCCCTCGCCATCCTCAGCAGCATGAACATCCCCTCCTTCTGCAACGCCATCATCAACGCCGACATCAAGGTCCTCAAGCACATCAGCGGTATCGGCCCCAGGTCCGCCGAACGCATGATCGTCGAGCTCCGCGACAAGATCGCGAAGCTCTTCCCCGAGCTCACGTTCGCCAGCCTCCCGCAGGACATCCCGCAGTCACGCGAAATGGAGGACGCGCTCCTTGCCCTCGAACAGCTCGGGTTCCAGCGCGCGAAGATTCAGAAGACCGTCGCCGACCTCGTCGCCGCCATGCCAGAACAGGAGCGCTCCAGCGAAAACATTATCCGCAAGGCCCTCCGCAAGCTCAATTCCTGAGGAGGGCAAGCCTCCACTGCAGTAGTGCCAGGCCTACGCTCGGACACACACATTGTGTGTCGGGCGTGTGCTCAGCTCCGCTTGCGCACAACAAAAAAAACCGCCTCATTCCGGGGCGGTCTTTTTTTGCACCGGTTTCACCTCACGGGTGCAACTTCCTCAGCTCAACCTTTTTCACTGAGCCGAGCTCATCATGATAGGGCTGACAGGTCGTAGAGGTCGCATATGACTTATTTCCTCCGCCTCATTCCGCCTCACATTCCCTACCCCCTCCTTCGCCTCATTTTCCTCTCGCCTCATTTCTCCTCGCATCCTCCCCTTCTCTCGCCTCATTTCCCCTCGCCTTTCCTGCCTGTTTTTTCCTCATTTCACCTCACGTTTCCGGGTTGACCTGTTCAACCTCATTTCTCTCACTTATTCTTTCTCTTTCACCTCAATCCCGCCTCATTTCCCTCAACGCGCACGGCACGCGCGGGACACTCTTTCTTTCGTGTTTTTTTCGTTCCGCCGACAACCGTCATTTTTTCTTTTTCAGACGTCAAAAGGGCGAAAAAGGGGACGAAAAAATGGCAAAACGAAAAAAAATCGAAAAAAAATCGAAAAAAAGTTTGTTTTTGGCTTGAAAAAAGGCGGGGACAGGGTAAATTAGGGGGAGAAAGGTGAAAATAGGGGTTTCACAGGGAAGCCTCCGGGAATCACGAAAAACAGCCATGGCAAACGACACGAATTCAACCTCAAATTTCTGCATTCTGAGCGGACACTGCGAGTACAAGCTCGACAGTCAGCACCGCGTCGCAGTGCCGTCGGATTGGCGCAGCCAGTCGCCGACAGGTTGTTTCGTGCTCATCCCCGGACGCGACCAGACGCTCCAGCTTTACACGGAAGAAATCTACAACGAGCGCATCGGCGCCAAGTTGAAAAAGCTTTCCACGTCGAATGCCGCCGACCTCAGAAAACTGCGTATGCTGGGCGCCATGACGCACAAGCTCCAGTGCGACAAGCAGGGACGCATCCAGATCCCGAAAGATCTGATGGAATACGCCAAGATCAAAGACAACGTCGCGTTCATCGCTTCCAGCGACTTCGGCCAGATCATGGACGGAGCCCGCTGGCGCGCCGAACTCGAGGCCCAAAACGAAGCCGGCGACAGCTTCCTGGACGTGCTGGATTAAGGAGAACGCGGCATGACGCAGACCTTGAACATACAGGAGAAACAGCCCGAAGCCGCGCGGCACATCCCCGTGCTCCCGGAGGCCGTCTGCTCGTTCCTCGCGCCCGAATCCCGCACCGTCCGCCGCATCATCGACGGCACCGTGGGTTACGGCGGGCACAGCTCGCTGCTCCTGGAACGCAAGCCGGAAGCGGAACTGCTCGGCCTCGACCGCGACGAGGAGGCCCTGGCGGCGGCGCGCGTTCGCCTCGCTTTCGCCGCGGACCGCGTCCACCTCATGCACTCCGACTATTCCCGCATGGCCGACCGAGCCGCATCGCTCGGCTGGGACAAAGTCGACACCATACTCCTTGACATCGGCGTGTCTTCGCGGCAGATCGACGACGCGGAACGCGGTTTCTCGTTCCGGTTCGCCGAAGCCCCGCTTGACATGCGGATGGACCGATCCCGCGGACGCACCGCCGCGGACATCGTCAACACGCAATCGGAAGAGGATCTCGCTGTCATATTCCGCGACTACGGCGAAATCAGGGAGGCGCGCCGCCTCGCCCGACGCATCGTCGAACTCCGCGAAACCAAACCGTTCCTCACCTGCGGGGACCTGGCCGGCGTCTGCGACGACGTCCTCGGCGGATTCCGCCGCAGGGCCGGGCGCAAAGGTCCGCCCGCTCCCACACTCGCGTTCCAGGCCCTCAGGATCGCCGTCAACGGAGAACTCGACGAACTCCGCAACGGCCTTCAGGCGGCCGTCGATCTTCTGGCCCCCGGCGGCCGCATGGCGGTCATCAGCTTCCATTCGCTTGAGGACCGCATCGTCAAGAACTTCATCCGGGAAATGGCCATGAACTGCAAATGCCCGCCCGGCACGCCGGTCTGCATCTGCTCCTGGCGGGCCGTCCTGAAACCCCTGACAAAAAAGCCCGTCGAGGCCGACGAACGCGAGCTCGCCGCCAACCCGAGGGCCGCCTGTGCAAAACTACGCGCTGCCGAAAAACTTTAACCATAACACGAGAGAGCGGAACACCATGAACCAATTCACAAAAAAGACAAATCCGTCGGCCCCCGGCGTCGAGACCGGGCGCACGAAAACGCCCTGGGTCGCAGGGCTGCTCATCAAAATGGTGATGATGATGATCGTCATCGCAGCCGCATTCATCGCCCGGGTGCACCTCAACGACAAAACCGAACAGCTCGCCCGCGAGAAAAGCCGCATTCAGGAGGAGATCCGCGAGAAGCGCACCGAGATCCAGACGCTCGTCGCGCAGCGCGAGACGCTCCGTTCCTGGGACAACATCAACGCGAAAATCCGCCAGTACAACCTCGCGCTCCGCGCCGTCAATCCGAGCCAGGTGCGCTACATGAAACGTTTCGAAGGCCAGGTCGCCGCGCCGTCCCAGTACGGCGGCGACACGCGTGTCGCGGACACCTCCGCCGGCGCGCAGCAGACCTCCGGAGGCATCCGCTGACCTGAACCCGAACCCCGCTCAGAAAGGACGTATGACATGACACTGTTCCGCTCCATGGCCATCCGCATGGCTCTCGTGTACATCCTGCTCATCGGCGGGTTCGGCTACGTCGCACGCGTACTCTATTCCGTCCAGATCACACGCCACGGCGAACTCTACGAAAAAGCCCGGAACACCTATACGACCCGGATCGAGACGCACGGCACCCGCGGGGAAATCTATGACTTCGGCGGTTCACTCCTCGTCGGGAACGTCCCCACGATGGACGTCATCGGCGACCCGGCGAACATCTTTATCCTGAACAAGGAAGACAAGGACAAGACCGAGACGGAGTGCCGCATGATCGCGGATTTCTTCGAAAAAAACTGTGAAAACGTCAACGCCGACGAGGTCTTCCGCCGTCTCACCCGCCGCACGTTCACGGCCACGGATGCGAACGGAGAAAAGGTCGAACGCGACTGCCATTACGCCGTGATCGCCACCGGCGTCAAATACGAGGACGCAAAGAAGCTCAGGGAAAAAGTGAAGGAGCTTTCCTTCCACGGCGTCGCCTTCACCAGCTCCTACCGCAGGAACTACCCGAAAAACACGATGCTGGCAAACATCCTCGGCCTCACGAACGTCTCCTACGACAAGGACAGCTTCGTCCCGATCCAGGGCATCGAACGCTCCCTCAACGACGCCATGAAAGCCACCTCCGGCTCCATGGTCTACGAGCGTGCCAGAAACGGACGCTCCGTGACCTATGTGAACAGCAAGAGCGAGCCCACGCTCGACGGCTACGACATCTACCTCACCATCCGCGAGCCGCTCCAGGCCATCGTCGAGGAGGAGCTCGACCTCATGTGCGA
This sequence comes from Lentisphaeria bacterium, assembly GCA_017963105.1. Classification (GTDB taxonomy): domain Bacteria; phylum Verrucomicrobiota; class Lentisphaeria; order Victivallales; family UBA1829; genus UBA1732. The sequence goes on along the minus strand of JAGCTY010000018.1, from coordinate 13,766 downwards.
ACGCGTGAAGCCGCATGCCGCCTGGGCGCTCCTCGTCGACCCGAACACCGGCGACATCCTCGCCGCCGCGCAGCGTCCCACGTTCAATCCGAACGACCGTGCCACCATGACCCAGGAATCCTCCACGAACCGCTTGTCCGAGCTCGCGCTGGAGCCCGGCTCCATCATGAAGCCGTTCGTGGTCTCCTACGCGCTCGACAGGGGCTTCGTGACCCCGGGCTCGATCATCGACTGCGAACAGGGCGTATGGAAATACGCGGGCCGTCTCCTGCACGATACGCACAACGTCGGCAAGGTGCCCGTGACCGAAGTCATCAAGCAGTCCAGCAACATCGGCACAGCGAAGATCTCGGTCATGATGGGCGCAAAAAACCTCGACACAGCCCTGCGTTCCTTCGGATTCGGCGAGAAGACCGGCATCCAGCTCAAGCCCGAAACCTCCGGCATCTTCCGCCCCCTCGAAAAATGGGACTCCCTCTCCGTCTCGCGCTTCTGCATCGGACAGGGCATCGCGGTCTCCCCGCTCCAGCTCGCACGCGCCTACTGCATGATCGCGAACGGCGGCTACAAGATCAACCTCCGCATCGTCGACCGCATCGAACGCGGCGACGACGTGCGCGTCATGCCCGTGATCCGGGAAAAGAAGAGCATCTTCACGAACCCGACCACGAGAAAGATGATCACCGACATGATGATCGGCGTGACCGAGGCCGGCGGAACCTGCACGGAGGCCGCGATCGAGGGCTTCCACGTGGCGGGCAAGACCGGCACCGCGCAGAAGGTCATCAACGGCGCATACTCCAACCGCTATTACGCCTCGTTCGTCGGGTTCGTCCCCGCCGAGGATCCGAAGTTCGTCCTGCTCGTCACCTGCGACGATCCCACGGTCGGCAGCCGTTACGGCGGGTCCGCCTCCGGACCCACGTTCAAAGCCATCGCCGAACGCTCGCTCAAGTACATGTACATCCAGCCTCAGCTCACCAGAGAGGAATGGCTCGCGGAACGTTCCGCCGCGCAGAAGGCCCTGCACGAACGCAAAGTCCGCGAGGATGCGCTTGTCCAGGCCAGACGCGAGGAGCGCGACCGTCAGCTCAAGGCGCAGCAGGCGAAGGAAAATGCGAAAAAGGCCGGAACGACCGTGGCCAGCCGACCGGCCTCCGCCACCTCGAAATCCTCCACGATACGGCGCTGACCCGGCGCACATCCGACACAGACCTTTTCTCCTTGTACCCGCAAAAATGCTTTCTCCCGTTTTTGCGGGTATTTCTTCTTCAAAACGCTTTATTTTCTGAAACGACCCCGTTTTTTTTCGAAAAAAAACGCCGTTTTTGGTCTTTTCCGCTTGAATTAACCTCATTCCGGTTTATTATATAGTAGAAAATAAATCAACCGCAACTTTTTCTTCAGGAGTTCCCATGAACAAAGTTCAAATCATGCCTTGTCTGGACATGCAGAACGGACGCGTCGTCAAGGGCGTTCATTTCATCGATATCGCCGACGCCGGCGACCCCATCGCCTGTGCGGAGGCCTACTGCGCCGCCGGAGCCGACCAGCTCGCCCTCCTCGACATCAACGCCACGGTCGAAAACCGCGGCACGCTCCTCGACGTCGTCAAATCCGTCGCCGCCGCCGCGACCGTCCCGTTCACCGTGGGCGGCGGCATCAGCGACGAGAAGAGCGCGGAAGCCGTGCTTTCCGCCGGCGCGGACCGCATCTCGATCAGCTCCGCGGCCTACAGGAACCGCAAGCTCCTCGCCAGCCTGGTCAGGGAATTCGGCGCGGACCGCATCACCGCCGCCATCGACGTCGACGCGAACAAGTCCATGCCGTCCGGCTACGAAGTCTACATCAACGGCGGACGCACCGCCACCGGAACCGACGCGCTTGAATTCGCCAAGTTCGTCGACGACACCGGTGTCGACGTCATCCTCCCGACCAGCAAGGCCGGGGACGGCGCGCGCACCGGCTACGATCTCCCGCTCATCCGCACCCTCGCCCAAAACTGCCGGGCCGCCATCGTGGCCTCCGGCGGAGCCGGGACGATGGAGCATTTCCTCGAGGCAGCCGAGGCGGGCGCCTCCATTCTCCTCGCCGCCTCCGTCTTTCATTTCCACATGATCGACATCGGTGAGCTCAAAGCCTACCTCAAATCCAAAGGTCTCCAAGTAAACGCATAACTTCGCGAGGTGCGACCATGAACAAGAAGACTATTGCCGCCATCTGCTGCGCAGCGCTGCTTGCGCCCGCGCTCTTCGCCCAGCGTCCCGAGCACGCCGCCCTCATCGCCCAGGAAGCCAGGGGCAACGCCGACGCCGCGTTCCGTCTCTACGAGCTCGCCCAGAGCGGCCAGCTCTACTCCCGCAAGGATGAAAACGACCGCGCCGCCCAGCGCTACCTCAACCGCGCCGCCGAGCTCGGCAGCGTATCCGCGCGCTACGAATTCGCCGTCTCCCGTCTCTCCGGGATGGGTTCGCTCCGTTCCGGACAGAAGACCGCGTTCGAGTATCTGCTCGAACTCGCCAAGCTCCAGCCGTCCAGGAATTTCTCCGCCGAACAGTATTTCGAGGTGCATTCCCTCATCGGCGAATGCTACGAAAACGGCAAGGGCGTCCAGCCCAACCTCGACCTGGCGTTCCGCTACTACCTTTTCGCTTCCGTCCAGAACGAAAAGGCACGCCTCGCCCTCGCCCGCATTTTCATGAAAGGCATCGATTCCATCGGGCTCAAGGCCAACCCCGACGCCGCGATGTTCGAATTCTTCGACGTCTTCACGAAAAATGAAAAGCGCATCCCCGAAATCATCGCCATGCTCCGCGCGGCCAACAAGGTCAACGACTTCTCGAAATTCCTCGAGCGCAAGGCGCGCGCCGGCGACCCCGTGGCCGCCTACTTCCTGGCCAGCAACACCTTCTCCGGCAACATCTTCCCGAAGGAAGTGCAGAAATCGCTCGAAATCTACGAACTCGCGGTACGGTACGGCGACCTGAAAGCCGCCATCGACCTCGGCGACATCTACACCTTCGGAAAGAACTTCATCCCCGTCGACGAGGAAAAAGGCTACGCGTACTATGACCTCGCGCTCGCTTCCGCCGACACGCGCGAGACCGCGGCGAAACGCATGCTCCGCTACGTCGAGAAGAAGAACGATCCCTACGACCTCTTCAAGTTCAACGTCCTCGCAAACGACCTCCGCGGCGCGCGGACCGTGATCCGCAGCAACGTCCAGATGAGCTGGTCCGCCGAGGATATTTACCTGAAGGCAAAGGAATTCAAGGACGGCAAGGTGCGCGCGAAGCAGTACGACAAGCGCGCGCAGTCCGACTATTTCGAACGCCTCCACATGGCGTCCAACGCCGGGTACTTCCTCGCCGTCGAGGATTATTTCCGCGAGGCCGGCAGCCGCGAATACGCCCGCATGATCTGGGCGCTCGAACTTGACCCGCACCCCGAAGACCCCGACTGGCTCTACACGCTCTCCGTCTGCTACCGCTCCGGCGGCACCGAGAACAAAAGCCGCGATTTCAAGAAGTCCCTCGACTACATGATCAAGGCCGCGGACAAAGGACACGTGACTTCCATGGACCTGCTGGTCAAGCTCTACACCCGCGGCGGCGCGCGCTACGGCGTGCCGGATCCCGTTCCCGAACTCGCGCAGAAGTACACAGACCTGCTCGTCCAGCACGACTACAAGCTGAAGTATCCGAGCTATTTCAACGCATACCTCGAGGAGCTCGAAAAAGTCGAAGGCGAGGACTATGACCCCACCAGCCTCGACCCCGCGTTCCGCTCCATCCAGACCAGCCCCCTCGCCGCCATGGCCCTTTCCAAGGTCTTCATGAAGGGCAACGACGATTTCAAGGTCGAAAAGGACGAAATAACCGCCCTGGTCATGCTCCACGAGGCCGCCGCGAACGGGTATGAACCCGCGGTCCGCGAACTCGAACGCATCTGCAAGGAAGGCATCACGGACGTGTTTTCCCCCAACGCGAATTTCGCCGCGAAGTATGCATCCCTGCTGAACTACATCCCGAGATACATCCAGAACGAGGACGGCACGACGGCCACGACCACGACCAAACCCGCAGAGGAAACCGCCTCCGACCGCAACCAGACCAGATTCCCGGTCATCCGGCCTACCGTCCCGCGGCGCGGCTGGATCCCCGGCATGATCCCCGGCATGGGCGGCGGTATGATGGGGCCCGGAATGGGACCCGCCATCCCCGGCACGATCCCGGGCACGGTTCCCGGCACGAGGCCCGGCACGGTTCCCGGCACGATCCCCGGCACAATCCCCGGCACGATCCCCGGCACAATCCCCGGCACGGTTCCCGGCACGAGGCCCGGCACGGTTCCCGGCACGATCCCGGGCACGGTTCCCGGAATGGGGCCCGGCACGGTCCCCGGCACGATCCCCGGCACGAGGCCCGGTACGGTCCCGGGCACAATCCCGGCGCCCGGCGGAATGGGCCCCGGCATGTCCGGCGCCGCCAGACCGGGCGTCAGCCCGTTCACCAACCCGATCGAACAGAAGGCCGACGACAAACCGCAGGAAAAAGCCGATTCCGCGGAAGATGAATCCGATTAACGCAGGAGATAGGAAGCTCCCATCATGATGAAAAGAATCCTGTTCCTTCTGACGGCGGCGGTCCTTCTCGCCGCCGCCCTTCCCGTCTTCGCGCAGAGCGCCGCTTCCGGCAGCATCGTGGTCACGGCGGACGCGAAGAACTCCAATCCGACGCTCGTTTTCACCGGCGGCCTGTCCGATCAGGCGCTGTCCGCGAAGATCCTCTCCGATTTCCAGAACTGCGGCTGGTTCACCGTGCTGAAATCCGGCAGCGCCGCCTACCATGTCTCGGCGAAAGGCACCCTGCAGAATTTCACAGTCACGGTCGCGAACAGCGCAGGCGTCCCGGTGTGCAACCCGTTCAACGTCTCGAACAGCAAGGACGTCAACTCCGCCGCGCATATGGCGGTCGACACGGTCCTGAACAGGATCTTCGGCATCCAGGGCATCTGCCGCTCGAAGATCGTGTTCTCCGTCGCGACCTCGTCCAAAAACCGCGAAATCTTCATCTGCGATTTCGACGGCACGAACATCACGCAGCTCACGAAGCACAACACCCTCTGCGTCAACCCCGTCTGGGCCCCGGACGGAAAAAGCGTCCTCTACAGCTACTATGAAGGCTTCCTGACGAACCTCGTGCAGCACAACCTGGAACTCGGCCCCCGGCGGCTCACCAGGGACGGCGGCATCGACGGCATCGGATCCCTGTCGCCCGACGGCAAGACGCTCGCAATGATCCTGACACGCAACAAGCAGGTCGACCTTTATGTGCGCCCCACCGAGAGCGACAACAGCAAGCTCGTCAGGCTCACCAGCGGCAAAGCGCTCGAATCGGGCCCGTGCTGGAGTCCGGACGGTAAAAAGCTCTGCTTCGTCTCCGATGCGAAGAACGGACGTCCAGTGCTCTGCGTGATCGATCCCGTCGCGGGCGGCAAGCCCGTCGAGATCTCCGGGCTCGTCGGCAGCGAACGCCTTTCGCCGTCCTGGTCCGTCGACAACAAACTCGCCTACTGCGCCAGGATCAACCGGAATTATGAACTCCGCGTGGCGAAGCTCAGCGCCGACGGAAAGTCCGGCGTCATGGAGAAAGTCGGCGTCGCCGGGAACGACACGTTCCGTGGCGAAGACCCGTCCTGGGCGCCAGACGGCCGGCACGTCACCCTGACCATGGACAACGCCATCTACGTGATCGACACCAGGCTCGGCGCGAAACGCAAACTCGTTTCCGGTTCGGGCAAGGTCGGGCAGTCCAACTGGTCGCCCATCCTGAAGTGACACACAGAGTGTGCCGATACGGTGTCCGGCTCCGCCCGGGCACACGAAACATGCCGATACAGTATCCGAATTGATCGCCCCGCGCAAAGAAAGCATTTGTTCCGCAGCCATGACGAACCGTCAATTCCTCGACTGGCTGGCCTCGCTTGAGTTCTTCGGCATCAAGCTCGGCCTCGACCAGACGCGTGCACTTTTCCTCACCGCCGGGTCGCCCGAGCGCGGCCTCAAGTTCATCCACGTGGCCGGCAGCAACGGCAAAGGATCCGTCTGCGCCATGATCGAATCCGGACTCCGCGCCGCGGGGTTCCGCACAGGATTCTACTCCTCGCCGCACCTCGTCTCCCCGTGCGAACGCTTCCGTATCGACGGGCGTCCCGTTTCGGAGGACGACCTCTGCGCCGTTCAGGACGTCGTCCTGCCCGCCGTCGCGAAGCTGGAGCAGGACGGCATGAAACCGACCTATTTCGAGGTCACGACGCTCATCGCAGCGCTGCTCTTCGCTCGCGCGCGTTGCGATTATGTGGTGTGGGAAGTCGGCATGGGCGGCAGGCTGGACGCGACCAACATCGTCACGCCGCTCGTTTCCGTCGTCACCGGCATCTCTATGGAGCACGCGCAATACCTCGGAGACACGATCCAGAAGATCGCGGGCGAAAAAGCCGGCATCGTGAAGCCCGGCGTCCCAGTATACTGTTCCTCCGGCACCCCGGTTCCCGCCCGGAACGTGATCGGATTCCGCGCCGCCGAGCTCGGCGCGCCGTTCCGCATCCCGCCCGAGCCGTCCGCGCCCGACTGCGTCCGCCTGCTCGACGGTGGCCGCGCCGTGGAGCAGCGTTTCACGTTCGACGACGTCCCGCTCTCGCTCAGGCTGGCGGGTCCCCACCAGCGCAGGAACGCCGCGCTCGCGTTCTCCGTCCTGCGCTGCCTGGCCGACCTCGGAGGATTCAACTTCGCCGCGGCGATCGACGGCCTCCGCCGGACGGTCTGGCAGGGGCGCTTCGACCTGTATCCCGAGTTCGGGCTCGTGCTGGACGGCGCGCACAACCCGGAAGGCATCGGCGTGCTCGCGGAAACGCTCCGCGAAGTCTTCCCCGGGCGGAAGTTCCGCTTCATTTTCGGGGCGTTCTCCGACAAGGACACGCTCGGCAGTCTCCGTGTGCTCGCGCCGCTCGCGACCGAGTTCGTTTTCGTGCAACCGGACTCCAGCCGTCCCAGCAAGTCCGCCGCCGAGCTCGAATCCGAGCTCACCCGCATCGCGCCGGGCATCCCCGCCTCCGACTCCGCCCTGGACCGTGCGCTCGAATCGCTCGATCCTATGTGCCCGACCGTCCTCTGCGGCTCGCTGCATCTCTGCGGCGACGTCCTGGCGCGTCTCGGCATCACGGTTCGCTGACGAACTGGGGGCGGAACGGCGCTCCGAGACGAACGACGCTCCGACGCCGTCGGGAAAACGGCCGGAACCACCTGCCCCGGCTTCATTTCCCTCGCCTGAAACATGCTCAAAAAAGTATGAAAAAAACTCTGAAACAGTAAGATATTTCTTTTTCAAACCCGCTGTAGCACAAAAACTTTTTTTCCGAAAAAAACTTTCGTTTTTCTTGCTTTTTTCCGTTTCCGGTGTATATTATTTACTCCGTTTTGTAAAAACCAAGAGGTGTAAGTCTAATGTCTTCTTCATCCATTGCCGAAAAAAATTTGGCGAGACTGGCGAAAACCAGCCTCGCACAGGATTTCGTCACCCGTCACAATGGCGAATGGAACCATACGGACTGGCTCGAATTCTGCGCCTATCTTGAGGAAAATGGCTATACCCCCATCGACCTCGACCGCGTCGGCCTCCTCCTCGAACAGAAAAAATCCGAGTTCTTCGAGCACCGCTGAGTTGCGGAGTCTCCTCTTCCATGGCCGAACGTCCCGCCTCAGGCACGCTCTACATCGTCGCCACGCCCATCGGCAATCTTGAGGACATCACGCTCCGCGCGCTCCGCATCCTGAAAGAGGCCGACCTCATCCTCGCGGAGGACACGCGCCGCACGGCCATCCTGCTCCAGCATTTCGACATCAGAAAACCGCTGGAATCCTACCATATCTTCAACGAACATGCACGGACTCCCGCCCTCATCCGGCGCATTCAGGACGGCCTGACCGCCGCGCTCGTGAGCGACGCCGGCACCCCGTGCATCGCCGACCCCGGATTCATGCTCATCCGCGCCGCCGTCGAGGCAGGCATCGAACCGGTCATCATTCCCGGCGTCTCCGCCCTGACCTTCGCGATCTCCGCCAGCGCCCTCCCCTCCGACCATTTCACGTTCCACGGGTTCGTCCCCGTCAAAAGCGGACGCCGCCGCGCCGAGCTCGAACGCATCGCCGCCGACAAACGCACCGCGGTCGTCTTCGAATCCCCGTTCCGCATCGCAAAACTCCTCTCCGAGGTCAGCGAGATCGTCGGCCCGGACACCCCGCTCGCGCTCGTCCGCGAGGCGACCAAGATCCATGAACAGATACTCCGCGGCCCGGCATCGCAGCTTGCCGAACAGGCGAAGAAGGTCAACTGGAAAGGCGAATGCGTGCTCGTGATCGACGCGCGCGACGCTTCGGACCGCGCGGACGACGACCGGGCCTCCGGTCCGGAAGGCGACTCCGCGGAAGACTGATTCCTCCTCAACCTCCCCTCGCATTTTTTCTGTTTCCCGTGCGCAAGCGTAGCCGCGCACTGCATCGGTGGAAACCTGTCCTCAGCGCGCGAGCGGAACCGCGCACTACATCGGTTGTGACGATGCATCCCCGAGGATTGCCCCGAGAGCTTTCCGATAGACCGCAAAGGATTCCCTCCCCGCCAGCACTCCGATGTCACAGTGCATCTCACCGCAAACGGGAAGGCAAAGACTGAAGCAGGGAACTTCCAGTTCGTCGAGTTGCCAGGATTCGTCCGGCTCCGCCTCGCAGGGGATCACCCGCTCCGGAGGAACGTAAGGCGGAATATCCTCCGGGGCTTCCGGCACGAAGCGCCACTCCGCGTTCAGGCGTCCGACCCGTTCGATCACCTTTTTGCCGAGGGAGGCGTCCCAGAAATTGTTCTCGACCGTGAATCCCGCGTGTTCATCCCAGCCCATGTCGGTGACATCAAGAACGACCGCATAATCGATGTCGATGTGCCGGTCCCGGAGAAAGCGGACCGTTTCGGTGATCCCGCGAGAACTCGCCTCCTCATCTCCCGTGAAGGCGACCAGGATGCTGTCCGGGAGAGAGCGTTCCAGCATCAGGGACAATATCGCCGCGTTCGTGGCGGCGTTGTCGAACGTCCCCCGGAGCAGGCCCTCCCCTGCGGCCTCGCAGAAACAGCGCGAGATTCCCTCTTCGCAGTCCACGTGCGAGGTAACGAGAATGACGGGGCCTTCGATCTGATCAGGCGGCCGGGTCGCATAGAGGTGAAAAAGCCCCTGCGGATTGATCCGCCTGTATCGGGTGTTCCACAGGAGCCGCTGAATCTCGTCGAGGCGGCCGGTGTCGGTGAATTGTCTTCCGTTGTCACGGCAGATCCGCATGACCTGGTCGAGGATGGCAAACAAATCGGGAATCGGTTGCCGGGGCATTTTGATCGTTCGCTCTTTCCTTTACCGCAGACTGGTAAAAAACGGGTTCATCGCAAACTCGGAATCCACGCATAACGAAAACGGCCTGTCCACAAATAAAGGACACAGGGATTCCCGCGATGGAATACTATAGCATCTTTCAGTATCTTTTCAAGGCTTGTCTCCGCCGTATTCGGCGGGGAAGCCCCATGTCCGCCTCCATCCTGCGGCAGGGAGGCATTATGGGGTCTCTTTTTGCCAGGCTTTCGGTTATTTATGGGATATCCGTGAAAAAAACGGAGTTTCCGCTGATTTTTGTTTGACTTTTTAACTTCTTTCATGTATATTATCTTTTAGTTAAAACTATTTTTCACAAAAGACACTTTCCAGAAAAGAGACCATGCCAATGACCTTCTTCTCACGCATCTCCCGCTTCTCCGTCTCCCTTCTCGCCGCCGTCTTCCTCGCCGGAGCCGTCTCCGCCTGCACGACCATCCGTGAACTCCCGCCCGATCCCGCCGACGCCGAACTCAGCTTCGAACAGGCCGAGGAACGCGAATACTCGCGCAAGCTGCTGGAAGCGTTTCTGAAGAACGACGCGTCGGGCTTCATCGCCCTGCTCTCGCCCGAGATGAAGGAGGAGTTCGGCAAGGACAAGTTCGAGCTCTCGCGCAAGGTCATCACCGAAACCCTCGGCGAACCCGTCTCGTTCAGCTTCGTGACCGCGCTCGAACACATCGCGATCACCCCGTACATCTGGAAGGTCCGTTTCGTGCTCAAGAACAAAGAGAACAAGGAATACTACAGCGAAGCGCTGTTCCGCGTCCTCGCCGGACACGACACCAAGGGCGACGTGATCATCGTCGGCTTCAATTTCCTCTGATCTCCCGCACGGACCGCGCTCCCGGGCCTCCCACACACAAACATAACACGAACAAAACGGAACCCCGCGCTCCGGAGCGCCTTCGCATATCCTTTTTCGCAACAACCCACACACATACCCCTCACCCCAAACAAAGAAAACACATGAACAAGACCGCAAGAATTCTTCTCTGCCTGGCCGCGGGGACGCTCTGTCTCGTCTCCCTCGCCGCAGACGAACCGTCGCAGGACGACGCGTCCGCCAGAACGATTCACCTGAAGCAGGACGACGCGCAAATCCGCTTCGACAGCCGCGTGTACGAACTCAAGAACGTGACCTCCGAGGCCATTCTGCCGTTCGTGAACTCCGCCATCCAGCGCTACAACCGCAGCTCCACGATCCGCCGCGTCACGGCCATCGCCCCGGACGCAAAGGACGCGATCCTCGTCTCCACGGGCAAGGACTTCCTCCCCTACGTCGACGAGATCGTGGCCGCGCTCGACCGGCCCGGGCAGAAGGGCATCCAGGGCACCGGTGTGGCGCGCATCGCCTACACGCCGAAGTACCGCGCCGCACAGGAATTCTCCGAGCTGATCGACAAGACGCTCGGCACGTCCGTCGGCAAGGCGTACGTGAACGAGGAAACCAACACGATCTTCTGGCGCGACCAGACGGACGCCGCCCGCGGCACGCTCGATTTCATCGAAAAAGAGCTTGACCGTCCCCTGCCCCAGGTCGCGCTCCGCCTGAACTACTACGAACTCCGCGACAGCGACCTCAAGGACTGGGGTTTCGACTATCTGGCGTGGAAGAACGGCCCCGGCGTGAACCTGCTCAACCTGAGCTACAACGTCGGCCGCCTCGCCGTCGACCAGGCCCTCGAGGACATGGTCTTCGCCGCCACCTCCACCTGGGACTACGCGGGTTTCTTCACCGCGCCGCAGTTCGACATGAGCTTCATCCGCTGCCTCCAGCAGTCCGGCAACGCCGCCGTCACGGCGAACGTCTCCCTGACCATGGTGAACACCCCGGTCCGTTCGCTCGAAGAGTACGCGATGCTCCGCAGCGTGCAGGAAGCCGCTGCCGACAAGGCTCCGTTCATCTACCGCGCGTCCATGGAGCCGGAATACCAGAACATCGCCAAGAACGTGCTCGGCCGCACCTTCGTCGGAAAGAGCTACTACGAGGACGACAACGGTGACAAGTACTCCAATCCCCCGGCGCTCGACGTCCAGATCATCAACCCGTTCATCTGCCTCCCGCAGGCAAACGCTTCCGGCGATGTAGTATACGACTCAAGATATAAAGTCGACGACGCCGCCTCCGACCTCAATAGCCAGATGGTCAAGGCGAACGGCTGCGTGATGTTCGATTACGCCCTGTTCTTCAAGGACGTCGTCGAGCGCGGCAACACCGGCGCCGAGCTCAGCAACAATGTACTCTGCGCGGGCGCGGCCACCCTCGGCCTCGAACGTGAAAAAGTCCTGACCGTGTACGAAAAGGAAAACGACGTCGAGCAGACCATCGGCCTCCCGATCCTCTGCCGCATCCCGGTTATCAAATACCTCTTCAGCACCGTCACCAGCATCAAGGAACGCACCTACGTGATCGTGACCGCCGAAGCCGTCCTGCTCTATCCCAATGAAAAACACGCCATCCCGCCGACCGAAAGCGTCAACAAGGACGTGAAGCGCCGCATCGAGAATCCCTTCCGCGCCAGCGAAGACGACGCCCCCAAGGCAGTGTCCGCCGCGGAACAGAACGCCGAAGAAGAAAGCGAGGACTGATCCATGAAAACGAATCTCTACAGAACCATCATCCTGACGTTCGCCGCCGGAATCCTCGCGGCTTCCTGCAATACCGACCAGCTCCCGCAGCCTCCGCCGAACGTCACCGTCCTCGAAGGCGCTCAGGTTCCCTCCCAGTTCACCGTCACCCCGCAGGCCATCCCCGGCGGCGCGAAGAGCGACCAGGGCGCCCCGAGCGGCGGCTACGCCCCCTCCAGCGTCCAGGCGAAACTTAACATCGACGTGAAGGACGGCACGAAGGAGATCACCGTGATCCGCGACAGCACCGATCCGCTCGTGATCACGAAACCCTACACGATCAAAAACGCCGATCCCTACGCGGTCCGCAGCTACCTTGAAGCCGCCGTCGGCGCTCGCAGCGTCAGCGTGAGCCCCGCGCAGGCCACCGCCGTCAAGTTCGAGGACGGCACGGGCGTGGTCCTCGTCTCCGCCGAAGAATACCGCTTCAGCGACAACGAGGACGGACGCGGCATCGACAGCATCGTGGCCGCGCTCGACCGCAAAGGCCTGACCTACTCCGGCGACGCGGGCACCCGCATCTACTTCCCCCGCGCCAGCAAGGCCGCGAACCTCCGCGACATGCTCCTGAAAGTCGGCTCCTCCGACCTCGATCCGCAGTTCGAAATCTCCCCCAGCACGATCATGGTCGACGGCGAGCTCAACGCGCTCGTGGTCTGCGCCCCTGAATGGTCCTGGGAAGACATGCGCAAGCTCCTCGTGAGCTATGACCGCCCGATCCCCGAGGTCAAGATCTCCTACCGCGTGATCGAAATCTACGCCGAGAACGACGACCGCATCGGCGTCGACTTCCAGAGCTGGAAGAACAACGAGGGCGTCGACCTCTTCTCCGCGGGAGCCATGATGAGCCGCAACTGGGGAACCTTCTTCACCAGCAGCGTCCAGGACACCGGTTTCAACAAGGTCTCCTACTGGAACTTCAATCCGAAGTGGAACACCCGCTACCTCGACTTCATGACCTCCATCGGCAAGGCAAAAATCCTCGCCCGCGGCGAGATCGTGGCGCAGAACCGCACCGTCTCCACCGTCCAGGTCGCCTCCGGCTTCTTCTATGACCGCACGTTCTACACCGCCGGCGCGAAGACCATCGCCGAAGGCACGGGCGAGTTCGCCTACACCGATCCGAACCCGGACACCATCCTCCGCGAAGCCATCACGAAGATCCAGCCGTACTCCAAGCTCAAGGAATTCTACAAGGACGCCGGCTCCACGGCCATCATGAAGCCCGACGGATACACGCTCCGCACCATGAACACCCAGACCGGCACGAACACCTACGGCGACGTCTCCGCGCTCGTCTACGGCAACGACTCCAAGACCAGTCCGCTTGCCAAGTTCCTCTCCGGCTATGTCAAGGCCGACGGCACCGTCGTCAACGGCGCGTACTACAACACCAACTGGGACAACGCGAACGCCGCGCCCGGCATCATCCACGGCTGGCTCCAGTACCCGATGGTCACCGACGGCTTCAAGTTCGACCTCCGCGTCACCCCGGTCGTCACCTCCAAGGCCGCCAAGATCACCTTCGACCTCGACAGCATCTCCCTGCTCGGATGGAATGCCGACGGATCCGCCCGCATGAGCAAGTCCCAGACCGGCACCACTTTCCAGATCGGTACCGAAGCCGAGGAGTTCGTGATCGGCGGCCTCAAGAAATCCGAGTCCGT
>JAGCTY010000160.1 GCA_017963105.1 Lentisphaeria bacterium | reverse complement strand
GCGGGGCCCCTCCTCGCCATTGCCGCCGCGGCCGCCGCTGCGGCGGTCGCGTTCCGCGCCTACCAGGAGCGCGTCCGGGAGCTCGGGCAGATGCGCCTGGACAACATATTCGAGAACGCGCGGAACGCCGCGAAGGGCCTGACGGGCGAAATCGCCAGGACGAACCGCGAGCTGGAACGGCAGAACAACCTGAAAAGGGCGCTCGCCGGAGTCGCCGACGACGGCAGGCGCGCCGCCCAGGAGGCGGAGCTCGCAAAGCTCGAATGGGAGCGGCAGAATGCGCTCCGGAACTCCGGCTTCGACGAGGAGGACGCCCAGATCAACAGGGACTTCGACCTCCGCCGCGCGGAAATGGAGTGGCGCCACGCAGGCGAGAACTCGCGCGCCGCCATGGACGCCGACAGGGCGAAACGGGACGAGAACAACGCCGGGATCGCGGCGCGCGAGGGCCAGATAAAGGACCTGACCTCCCAGGTCGCCGAGGCCGTCGGCAAGGCCCTTGGGGCCGGGCAAAAGGGCGACGCCGACGAGGCGAAGCGCTGGAACGACGTCGCCGCCGGGCTAAACGCCGCCGCCGCAAGGCTGCGCGACGAAATCGCCGCCATGCAGGGCGAGAACGAAGTCCTCACGGCGAAGCTCGACAACTGGGGCGACTCATACGGCCTCAACGCCGCGGGCTGGCGCCTCGAGGCGGAACGGTCGAAGCTCGAGGCGGACGAGGCGCGGGGCAGGCGCGAGATCTGGGAACCGGAGTCGCCTGGCGGGGCTGGCGCCGGCGAATCCCGTTCCACGTTCCCGGTTCCCCGTTCCCCCGCAATCCTCTCCGACAGCCTCGCCCGCATCGGCGGCTTCGTCGGCGTGTCGGCGCAGGACAGGGCGGCCGAGAGGGCCCAGCGCGAGCGGGAGAACCAGACCAGGCTGATGGAGCAGATCGAGCGGAACACCAGGGAAGGCGGATCCGCCGTTCTGGCCTAGTCCTCCGGACTTTTCAACCTTTCAACTTTTCAACCTTTCAACTTCTCGATGGCAACCCGTTACAAAGGCGACTTGACGCAGCAGCAGGCTCCGGAATCCGGCGCGGTCTCCGTGCCGTCCTCGGGGCGCACGGCCTACACGGAGATAATTGTCGGCAAGGCGACGGAGCTGAAGCCCCTGGTCCCGGCCAGGGGCGCGCGCCGGACGATAGACGGCGTGGCCTGCCGCGTAACCTCGGCGGAATACGAGCCGAGGCGCGGCGGCATGGCGCGCCTCACCGTGCGCGGCGTGAGGGCCGCGGCGGGCTCCGGCCGCCACGCGCCGTCGTCCGACCGCCCCGCCGAGGAGACTGAGACCTTCGCCGTCGAGATGGCGCAGATCGAGAAGCCCCTGCTGACGCACCCGCGCTACGCGGAAGTCGCCGAGGCCGTCGGCATGTGGCGCGACGGCGGCGACGCGGAGAAGCGCGCCTCGTTCAAATACATCGACTCCGCCGGCGCCGAGCAGACGCTGTCCGCGCTCGGCCAGGAGGCGGCCAAAAAGCTGCTCAGGGGAGTGGAGAGCTACCTGGTGTGGGCGCCTGTGGTCAGGCGCTCGTCGGCGGGGCTGCGCCACGCGACCGTCGGCGACGGCATGGGGAAAATCGCCTCCGGGAAGCCGCGCATCGACGGCATCGACGTCGCCGGCGCCTGGAAGTGGCTCAAGACGGCGGACAGCGCATCCACCTACTGGACGGAGGACGAACACGGCGACTCGGCCGAGCGCTGCTCCCGCGAGGAGATGTGGACCGGCGCCGACGACTGGGACACGCATTTGTACGGGGGTAACTGATGCTGCCGGGCGAACTCAAAAAGGGCGACAGGCTGACCGCGGACTGGCTCAACAGGCTCGTGCGCGAGGAGGTGGCGCGGACGCTGTCCGCAGGTCCGGGCCTGCGCCTCACCCGCACCCCCGCGGGAACCAACCTCTCCCTCGCGCCCCAGCGCCGCGCGCAAGGGGCGGCCGACGCATTCGACTATCCGTGGAAAGTGACGGCGGAAAAGGAGATTGAGGACGGCCAGTGGACGGGCGCGGCCTCCGTCACCGTGGCAAAGGGCTGGTACATGTTCCTCGGCGGCCCGTCCGGGAGCGCCGGGCCGTTCACCGGCGTCACGGCCGCGCCCGGCGACTTCGTCTGCGCCGACTTCACCTTCAGCCAGGGCGCATCCTCCGCGACCTGCGCCGTCGCCGCGCACCAGTCCGTCCCCGCGCTGGCGTGCGACACTTCCGGATCCACGCCGGTGTTCACCCTGTCCGTGCCGCTCGCCAAAGTCGGGACTTCCGGCGAAATCTCGGCGGAGCAGATCCAAGTCGGGCAAATCGCGCTGCCGATGATCGCGCTGGAGGAGGTGTAGCATGGCGACGGGCCTTCTTGTCCGCAACTACCACTCCACATACCCGCCGTCGGCATCGAACGGCTCGCTCGTCTTCCGCCGCGCCGCCGGCGGGCAGGGCGCGCCCGCCGCGCTCGTGCGCTCCACGTTCGCGTTCGCCGTGACCTACTCCGTGGCCGCAGGGTCGTTTTCCGGCCCCGCGTCCGGGAACTCCCAGGCCTTCCCCGCCGCATCGCAGGGCTACCACGGAACATCCGACACATACGCGCGCCCCGCGCTTTTCCCGGGCAGCGGCGGCTCCCCGCGGGTGCGCGACTGCTCGGCAAACAGGTTCTTCGAACTCCGCCGCGACACCGGCGCGGACAGGAACCTCGTATATGAAGGCTCCTCCGGCGACGAGCCGCGCGTGCACGTGCAAGTTCCCGTCGCCACCACATGCCTGTGGATTCCGAGGTGGGGCGCGGCGCCTGACCCCGACCCGGAGCGCGCCTGGCGCAACTACGAGAACTCGCCCTACCCGCACGTCCCGGCGGGGCGCTACGCCCTGCCCATGCGCTACTACGTTTCCGACCGGGGCGACGACGACAGGGGGGATGACGACGGCGCCCTCTGGCTGCTCTCGCGCGAGACGAGGCACCGCATCCCCGGCCCGGCCTCCGCCGCCATGCTGTTCGGCGGCCCCGGATACTTCGTCGTCACATCTAACGACGCGGCCTCGGGGTTCAAGGCCACGCTCCGCGCCGCGTTCACCTCGCAGGTCGCCCCGCTCGTCACGGCGGCAGTCCGCGTCACCTCAATAGGCCTCTAGCGAAAGGAAAAACATGAAAACCAAAACCCTCCGCCTCTCTCTAATTTTACATTTTACATTCTTCATTCTACATTCTTATTCCTCGGTTCCGCTGCGCTTCAACGCCGACGCGGCGCATCCGGCGACCTGGCAGGCCTCCGCCTACCGGGGCGAGACCGTCGCAATCTCGGCTCAGCTGACCGGCGCGGACGGCAGGCCCTTCGCCGTCCCGGAGGGCGCGGGGGCCTCCATGCTCTGGTCAACCAACGGCATCGACTGGTTCGGGCCGCGCCCCGCAACCGTCACGACCGGCGGCCTGGTCCGCGCCACCTGGACCCCGGACATGGACTGCGGCGCCGACAGCTACCGCGTCTTCCTCCGGGTGGACGACGGCGGCACGTCGAACGTCAACTACCGGGCCAACCTGCTGCTGCGGATGCTCGGCAGCCCCGGCGCCGTCCCAAACGAGCTGCCCCTGCCCGCGAAGGCCATCGACTTCGCAGCCGTCGCCGTATCCAACGCGCCGTGGGTCGAAACCGAATCCGACCCCACCGTCCCCGCCTGGGCAAAAGCTGCGGAGCCGCCATTGTCGGCCGAGTCCGATCCCGTGTTTGCCGAATGGGCGGAGACCAATGAGGTCTTGACGCTGGAGTGGCTTTCCCCGTGGTCGTGGCCGGACGAGTGGTCGCTTTCCGTTGAGGCGTCCGGCAACACGCCGGCATTCTCCGGCTACGTTCCGAACAAGGACGTTTATGCGGCCGTTACCGCGCCGGGGGCCAGCTTCCCGACATCGTGGGAGGCGGTTGTCACCCCGGAGGCTTGCGCAATCCCCGGCATCGTCGATCCGCCGGAGGTATCCGTGTCCGTGGATGATCCGTATGGGGCCGTCGCCGCCGTGACCGGCAACGTCGCGTATGCCTCCGGTTCGCTCGGCCAGTTTGCATTCGTCGCGTCCGACACGAATGGTGTCGAGCGCAGGGCCTACGTCATCGCCGCGCCGGCGCCTGCAGGGAAGACGAACGAGCTTTTCGCCATGGAGGGCGACGGCACGGAGCGCTGGGTCTGGACAACTAACGTCTTGGCGCGGCTCAACGCCGTGTCCACGAACGCGGGGGACATGGTGGCGCACGTGCAATGCAGGACGGCGTCCAACAGGTTCGACCAGGCCGGCACGGGGACGTGGATGGCGCCGCGGGCGCTGTCGCGGTTCGGAACCGGCGGGAGAAACTACACGAACGAGTGGCCGGCATCCTACGAATGGGGCGGCGGCGTCGCGAACCGCCACTGGTGCCTTAAGGAAAACGAGGACTTCTTCTGGCCGGAACTGCGGACAAACCTATGGTGCTACACCGTCAACTGCCACGAATCCGTAAAGCCGAAGTGGAACTTCCGGGCCGGCTCGGCGATAGCCGTCGCGCCTCACTACATCGTCTCGGCTACGCACTTCGGGAGCTGGATGTGGGGGCCCGGGCAGACTTGGACGGATTCCCCGCGCTTCCGCTTCGGGCCGGGAACCAACGACACGGTCTTCTGCCGCAGCCCGCGCCAGGTTGTGTCCAAGGTGCCGGGATCGTCGGACATCGAACTGTGCCGCGTCACCAACGACATTCCTGCGCAATGCATCGCGCACTTCGCGCGGGAGGCTACCCTTCGCGCGTTGTCGCCCACGTTCTTCCGGGGCTGCCCGGGCTTTGTCATAACGTCGCATCAAACCCTGGCGCCGGCCGCGCTAAGCCCGTACGGCTTTAGCGTGTCGTGGACCGGAATGCCGATCGGGGCCGGGCATCCATACAAGAACTACATCCCGGACGACGAACTGGTCGGCCAGGTGCCGTGGCTGGAGCACGTGACGCACATGTTCGATTCCGCATCTCCATTCTTCCTGGTCGCACCAAACGGGCGCGTGGTTCCCGTCGGCCAGGTTTACAGCACGGGGGGGCGCTCGACTGGCGGCCCGACATACTTCGACGACGATGTGCTGGACGCCATCGACGCCGCAATCCGCCTTGACAGCGGGGGCGCGGAGGGGCTGTCCTTCTGGGAGTTTGATGATCTGTGGTCAGGGTTTGGCACGAACAGCGTGCCGGAACTGTAGGAGGTTGATATGAAACTGGCGTTCTTTCTTCCAATTGTGGTGGCTTCCGCCGCGCTCGCGGAGGAGTCTGTGGCCGTGTCGGGCGGAATTGCGCGCCGGTCGTCCGCCGTTGCGCAGGACACGGCCGCGCTTACTGTTTCGTCCGACACCGTTGGCCTCGTCCAGTTCGCGTCGTGGGATGCCGTAAGCCGGCATCGTGACGACACCGATCCCGGCAGGCTCGTCGCCACGGAGTCGAAGGACGACGCCGGCGATGCCGTGGCATACCTCACCGTCGGCGCGCCGGACGGGCAGCGCATTCCGGTGGCCGACCCTTACGCGCTGCGGTTTACGCGCATCCATACCGCCGGGCCGGAGGACTACAGCATCGTCTGCAGCGACGAGGCCTTCATTTCCGCAACGGACACGGTGACGTTCTTTACGAACTGCGTCTTCGGCGGCGAGAACGCGAACGCATCCGGGCCGCCGTCGCCGGAATCCAACCAGCGCACGGTTAGGCGGACGGCCGTGCTAAAGCCAAACGGCGGAAAGTCGCTCGTCTCGTGCCACGTGGAGAAAATCGAGTCCTCCACCCTTGCCGGAGGCTCGCTGATGAACAACAACTTCTGCAGCATAACCGCCACGCCGGTGGATGGCATGATCTACATCGAAGCCACCGTTCCCGTGCGCGACACCGTTACGCTGCTGCTGACGCATCTTCGGGCCCGCATAACGGAAGTTTACGCCACGGACGCGATGCAGAGCGGGTCGCGCGGCGCGGTGGATCTGTCCGCCGGCACCCTTAGCGCAGGGGTTGCGGGTCAGGACTTTTTCTTCTACGACCGGCTAGGAACGCGGACTTCGCTTGGCGGCCTGCGGCCGTGGGTGCAACGGCTGGTGAAGGACAACCTTGGCGAGGACTGGTGGAGATACGGAGCAAGCGGGCTTGTCAATCTGCGCGGCAACACGCTCCGCTATTCGCCGAAGCAGTTCGAGAAGGTTGATTCCGTGTCCGACGCCGGGGACACCGTGACGCGCTACGCGGGCGGCGAGGTCGCATTGCGCATTGGCGCGCCTAGCTCCTCGACGAACACGGCATTCGCAATCGTCGGCATTGAATGCACCCCTTACGCAGACCCGGACCATGACTACGTTTACGTCACTCCCGGCACGACGAACCTCACGGTTTTGACATGCCACGACCTCGTGACGGCGGAGTGGCAGGAGGCACCTGGAGCGGAGGCGGTCTATGGCGTCACATACAAGGGCGAACCCGCCGACCTGGTGCGGATTCCGGTGGACGGATCGACTAGGAGATTCTACAAGGCGAAAGGAAAGTTCGTCGGGGACGGCGGCGACGCTTCCGGCTACGTCATGACGACGTTCCCGGTTTATGCCGGTGGCGGCATCTGCCTACAGTCACCCAATGGAACATGGTGGAGGCTGACAGTCAACAATTCCGGCGTCTTGACGACGGTGGAGGTTTCGACAAACGACGTTCCGGCTGGCATCGGCATGAAGTAGGAGGTTTGCGATGAAGGTTGTTTTCGCGATTGTTTTTGCAGCGGCCGCCGCGACGGCGGCGACGGTGCGCATCGAGGATGGCGACAAGACGTTCGTCGCGGACGTTCCGCCGCCGGGGCAGACCAACTTCAACGAGCGAGCTGGCTTCTACGTGACCGACGCCGGCGAAGTCGTTTGGACGAAGCCGCGCCGCAACACCGGCACGGGCAAGTTTGCGACGGTCACGTTCACGGATGGCAAGACCACCAGAATCGAACTCCCCGTCGAAGGGCGGCTGAACCACGCTGCGCACCATAAGCCAGGTAGCGAAGTCGAGCGCATCTGGATCGACCACACTGGCGCAATCGTCAGCAACTACATCGCAAGGACGCGGCCCAAGAAGCTTAAGTCGCAGAAAAAAAAGGAAGGCGAAACCGCCCACTACGTGCGCGTAGTCGAGGAGCCGGCGACGAACGGCTGGACAAGGATCGAGGCGGATCCGCCCGACAAGTGGCGCCCGCCACGGATGGACGCGGCGAGACGGAGGCGCCACCGTCGCAATAACGCCAGCGACCGAATCAGGGAGAAAATGCAATGAAGATGATGCCGAAAACGGTCAAAGTCATCGTCATTGACACCGGTGCGCCGAAGGGCGAGGCCGGAAGGTCGTTCGTCGGCGGCGATCCCGACCCGCGCGACCTCAACGGCCACGCCACCAACGTCGCCGAGGTCATCCGCCAGCGAGCGCCAGACGCGCAGCTTGTCTTTTTCAAAGCGGTTCCGCAGTCCGGGCGCGGCTCCCCCTGCGACCTCGCGAACGCACTCTTCGCCGCGGCCGCCGAGTCGCCGGCAATTGTCAATATTTCGCTCGCCGTCCCTCGCGGCGAGCCGCGCCTGCGCCGCGCCGTCAAAACCCTGCGCGCCACCGGCGCATTGATCGTCTGCGGCGCAGGCAACGACGCGGCCGCCGGCATCCAGTGGCCGGCCCGATACCCCGAAACGATCTCCGTCGGCGCCCTGGGTAGCGACGGCAAGCCCGCAAGCTTTTCGCCGGCCGGCTGCGACCTAATGCTTCCTGGCGAGCGCGTCCCGGTGCGCATCAGAGGCCACGGCACGGCGCCGCTCAGCGGCACGTCCATCGCCTGCGCCGTGGCTTCTGGGATGTTAGCTGCGGCAATGGCCTCCGGGGCAAAAGACGCCCTGGCAGAGATCAGGAATTACTCGCAACTTGAAAGGAACGAAATGAGCCTTAAATCCAAAATCAAAACCAAAATCGAAAAGCTGATTGACAAGTGGCTTAAGAGACTACTCGGCAAATTGCCGGCAGAAGCTCCAGCCGCTTCGGCGCAACAGGAAACGCCGGCAGAGACGCCCCAACCGGCGCCGGCAGAGACGCCGCAGACGCAACCTGCCGCCGACGCCGACGCCGTTCCGTTCGACGCCCTCGACTTCCGCTGGGGCGGTTTCAACGGTTCCGAAGCGGCGCTGAAAGACGGTTGCCGCATCGCGAGTCTTAAGGTGTCCGGGAATGGCCTTTCCTACGACTGGCAATCCGGCGGCTGCGAGAAATTAGGCGCATCGTCGGCTGGCGACGCGGACTGCCTCGCCTGCCTGTTCTGCCGCATCGGCGGAAAGTGGCAAGGCGGCAAGTTCGACTGGATCAGCACGAGCCGGCGCACACGTGGCTTTGAAAACATCTATGGCGGCTACAACGGCTGGGACCCGGACGCCATAGGCAAGGCCGACGCCTACGCCTTCGTGATTGTCTCCCGGAACGGCAAGGCCCGCTCTAATGTAATCGCCCAGGGGGTGTAGCAACATGAATACCGCAGCAGCAATCAAAATTGCCAAGGTCGGCTCCAAGGTGGCGCGCTCCGCCTGGCGCTATGTGCAAGATGACCTGCATCATTACTACGGCATCTCCGCGCCGGCGTGGGTGTCGTTCAAGGGCGACAATATCGGCGTTCTCGGCAAGAGCCTGGAAGTTGGCACCGTGTCGGTCGGCGTCTTGCGGATCGAGTTCGTCTCGGCCGTCGTCGTCAGGCTTTACGCGGATGCCTTCACGGCTTCCAGCAAGCTCTGGAACGGCCCGAA
This sequence comes from Lentisphaeria bacterium, assembly GCA_017963105.1. GTDB lineage: Bacteria > Verrucomicrobiota > Lentisphaeria > Victivallales > UBA1829 > UBA1732. Next base: position 1,400 of record JAGCTY010000160.1, on the reverse strand, counting down.
CCTGATACCGGACAACCTTAAAGACGGCTCCTTTGAAATGTCCCTCTGGCATGACCTCGTTTGGGCATACGCCAGGCAGATAGCCCAAATACTCGGCGTCTCGGAGCAGGCCGTGATGTCGTGGGCCGACGGAGTCCTGGACGCGGCCTACAAGGGCTACGGCAAGCGCAAATACGGAAAGAACGTCCGCCTACGCGCGCGCGTAGCGTTTAACATTTGCGAATGGTCGCGGCACTGGTGGCGCAAGGTCTTCCCAGGCGCCGTCTGCCTGCTACTTTGCTGCGGGTTGCTCGCCGGTTGTTCCGGCTGCGCCACCCCGCCTGGATGGGAGATGGAGGACGCGAGCCCCATCGAGCTGATCGGAGGCGCCGAATGAACCAGGACTACTACTCGATAGGCATGGTGCTGGTGTCCCTCATCGCCATAATGACGCTGGCGAACCTGGCGATCAACATCTGGGCGAAGACGCGGCGCCGCCCGCCGATTGACATGACGCTCCAGGACTACGTGCGCCGTTCCGACTTCGACAAGCTCCGCGACGAGATGCGCGACAACGACCGGCAGATTTTCGACCTCATCCGGTCGCAGCAGGCCCGGAACGCCGACGCCATAACGCGCCTGACCGAGCGCCTGACCGCATGGCAGCGGGGCCTGGAGCGCCAGATCGGGCGCATCGAGGGCGCGGTCGGCGGAAAGGGCGGCGCGTGACGCCCGTTTTTGAATTGGAGGTAACAACATGAAACTGGAAACCGCAATACACAGCTTCCTGGCCGCCAGGTATCCGGCGGCTTTCGACGCCCGCACGGTGGCGACGCGGGTGAAGCGCTCAGGCGCCGTGGACGGCGAAATCTCGGAGGCCGAAACCATCAACGCGCTCTGCCTCCTGGCCAGGCGCTTCGGCTACGTCGAGCTCATCACCTACGCGGACGGTTCGCAGTACTGGTCCGCGACGACCAAGGGCGTCTCGGCCTGGACGGTTGACGGCCAGCCCTATGTGGGAGGATGACCGTGAGGGCGGCGGACAACAGGGACGCGGCTGCCAGCCGGTCCAAAATAGGGCGCCTGCCCTTCGCCATGCGGAACTCCGTCTGCGAGATGCTCGACGGCGGGGCCTCGGCGGGTCAGGTCTGCAAGTTCATCAACAAGTCGGCGACGTTCAAGGCGCTGGCGCGGGAAACCGGATGCGGCCCCGTGACCCCGCAGAACGTCACCGACTGGCGCAAAAGCGGCTTCGCACGGTGGCTAGACGAGAGGCGCCGGACGGAGCGCCTTCGCGCCCTCGCGGAGTCGTCGTTCCACATCGCCGCCGCGACCGGCGGGGACCCGGCAGCCGTCGGCGCGAGGATCCTCGCCGGGCGCCTGGTGGACATCCTCGAGAACATAGAGGACGACGGCCAGGC
>JAGCTY010000159.1 GCA_017963105.1 Lentisphaeria bacterium | reverse complement strand
CTCGACTACATCGACCCCTTCGAAGCCTGGCTGAAGGAGTTCAACACCGACGGCATGGACTGCCGCATCGCCTCCGGCGGCGGACGCATGGTCATCACCATGGACCGCTACAACGCCAACTGGGACATGGTCCGCAAGGGCTGGGAAACGCACGTCCTCGGCAAGGGCCGCTACTTCAAGTCCGCCCATGAGGCCGTCGAGACACTCCGCGCCGAGACCGGCGCGATCGACCAGGACCTCCCGCCCTTCGTGATCTCCGACGACGGCGCCACCCCGGTCGGCCCGGTCGTTGACGGCGACGCAGTGGTCTTCTTCAACTTCCGCGGCGACCGCGCGCTCGAGATCAGCAAGACGTTCGACGCCGAGACGCTCACCGAATTCGACCGCGGCCCGCGCCCGAACGTGTACTACGCCGGCATGATGGAGTACGACGGCGACCTGCACGTGCCGAACCACTTCCTCGTGAACCCGCCGGAGATCGACCGCACCCTCAGCGAATACCTCTGCGCCACCGGCATCAGGTCGCTCGCCATCAGCGAAACCCAGAAATACGGCCATGTGACCTACTTCTTCAACGGCAACCGCACCGGCAAGTTCGACGAGGCGCTCGAGACCTACATCGAGATCCCGTCCGACATCGTCCCGTTCGAACAGCGCCCGTGGATGCAGTGCGCCATCATCACCGACCGCGTCTGCCAGGCCATCGACAACAATGAGTTCCAGTTCATCCGCCTCAACTTCCCGAACGGCGACATGGTCGGCCACACCGGCGTCTACCAGGCCGTCCAGACCTCCATGGGCGCGCTCGACATCTGCCTGGAACGCATCTACAACAGCGTGAAGGCCGCCGGCGGCATCATGCTCGTCACCGCCGACCACGGCAACGCCGACGACATGTACGAACACGCCAAGGACGGCTCCGTGAAGCTCGACGCGAACGGAAACCCGAAGCGCAAGACCAGCCATTCGCTGAACCCGGTCCCGGCGATCCTCTTCGACCCGGAATACCAGGGCGAATACGACACGACGCTGAACTCCGGGCTCGGCATCAGCTCCATCACCGGCACCTGCATGACCCTGCTCGGATACTTCCCGCCCGCGGACTACGACAAGTCCATCGTGAACCTGAAATAACACCGCAGGCGGTGCTGCAGTAGTGCCGGGACTCCGTGCCCGGCACACCGCAAGCAGTGCTGATATAGTGCCGGGCTCCCGCTCCGGCACAGGTTCAGCTTAACTAACAAAAGACAGTTCGTCCCATCCGGCGTTTTCCCCATGCGCTCCCTCATCCTGATCGATTCCTACGCGCAGATCTTCCGCGGATATTTCGCGGTCCGTGTGCTCACGTCCCACGACGGCACGCCGACCAACGCGGTCTTCGCGATGGCGAAATTCCTGCTCAAGCTCCACGCCGACTACCCCGTCGACGCGTTCGACGGCGCGTTCGTCTTCGACCTCGGGAAACCCGCGCATCGGCTCGAGCTCGCCCCGGACTACAAGGCGAACCGTCCGCCCGCGCCGCCCGACCTGAACGCGCAGGTTCCGATCATCCGCGACCTGATCCGGGCATTCGGCTGGCCGCTCTTCGAACAGCAGGCGTGGGAGGCGGACGACCTCATTTCCGCGCTCACGAACGCATTTTCCGAACGCGAAATCCGCATCATTTCGGCAGACAAGGACCTCGCCCAGCTCATCAACGACCGCGTCGCCATGCTCATCCCGTCCCGCACCGGAACCGGATTCGAACTGCGCGACGAAGCCGCCGTGCTCGAGAAGTTCGGCGTGCCGCCGTCCGGCATCATCGACTACCTCGCGCTCGTCGGCGACTCGGCGGACAACATCCCCGGCATCGAAGGCGTGGGACCGAAGACCGCCGCCAAGCTCATTTCCGAATGCGGCTCCATCGACGCCATCCTCGCGAATCCCGCCGCCGTCGCAAACGAAAACCTCCGGCGCAAGCTCGTCGACGGGGCGGAACATCTTCGCAGGAATCAGGCGCTGGTCCGCCTGCTGCGCGAACCTCCAGAGGGCGCATCCTGGTCCGACGCCATGCTCGAACGTACCGCGCCCGATTTCCGCCGCATCCGCGAACTCGCCGCGAAGCTCGATTTGAACAGCGTCATCCGCGACCTCGACAAGATCGCGCCGGAAAGCGCGTCCGTGGTTGCGTCCGAGGATTCTGACGACCTGTTCGCAGTGCCTGCGTCCAAACCGGAACCGGCTCCCGTTGAGGAGAAATCCACAGAAAAAAAAGACGCGCCCGAACAAATGGAGTTCGACCTTTTCACATGAATACCATCCGCGACCACCTCAAATCCGTCCGGGAGCAGATCGCCGCCGCCGAAGCCATGGCCGGGCGCCCCGCGGGCTCCGTCCGTCTCCTCGCCGTCTCCAAGACCTTCCCCGCTGAAGACGTCGCCGAGGCGTTCGCGTGCGGTCAGGCATGTTTCGGCGAGAACCGCGTGCAGGAACTCGCCTCGAAGGTCCCAGCCCTGCCCGGCACGATCGAATGGCATCTGATCGGCTCGCTCCAGTCGAACAAGGCCGCGAAGGCCGCCGCGCTCGCGAGCTGGATCCACTCCGTCGACTCCGAAAAGCTCGTGCGGAAGATTTCCGCCGCCGCAGATTCGCTCAACAAAACGGTCAACATCCTGTTCGAGGTCAATTCCGGCGAGGAGAACAAGACCGGGTTCCGGTCCACCGACGACCTCCGCGCCTCGCTCGAGGCCGCGCTCGCGCTCCCCGGCATCCGGGTTCGCGGCCTGATGACCATGGCCCCGCTCGGGTCCGATGAAAAGACGCTGCACCGCGTGTTCGCCTCGCTCCGCACGCAGCGGGACGCGCTCGAACAGGAATTCGGCGTCAAGCTGCCCGAACTCTCCATGGGCATGAGCGGCGACTTCCGCGAAGCCATCGCCGAGGGCGCGACCATCGTCCGCATCGGCACCGCCATCTTCGGCGGGAGGCAAAGCCTCCACTGAAGCAGTGCCTTGCTTCGCAACGCCACAAGAGATAATGCCTCCACTTTGCTGTCCGCGCCTCGCGGTCAAGAGTAGATGTCTACCTTATTCTCCCAAAAACTCCGCCATCCGCGCCTCGCGGTCAAGAGTAGATGTCTACCTCATTTTCCCAAAAAAAGACTCTGCCGTTCGCGCTTCGCGGTAAAGTAAAACAAGATGCCGAGTGTAAACGAGGCTACCGAGGCGGCGTAGCCGCCCCCAGCGAAGCGTGGACGCGGATGCGTCCAAAACCGCCCGCATGGAGCTCAAGTCCGGGTATGAATCCGCCTCAGCCGGATTGTTCAAAAACATTCCGGCTATCTGGGCTCGACAAAGAAAAGGCTGGACACGTTTCTGTCGCCTTCGGTCCGGTTGAACACCAGTTGCTCGATCCTCACCCGGACCTGCTGGATCGTCTTGAGTCTTACGTCGTGATTGGCGGGATGAATATAGACTTTTCCGTAGTGCTGGCCGCATTTCACGAAAGCGAACAGGTAGTTCGTTTCATACGGGAATTTCCCGTCGGCGCCTTGTTTCCCGAAATCGAACACGAGTTCCTTCCGGTATCCTGTTTCAGGAGCGGTCGTATAGCGCTTGTCGTATTCTTCCGGTCTGATGAACCCGGGTCCCAATTTGTCCACAGGGAGGAAACCGTCCCCGGGATCGTCGGAGTGGAGCCGGATGATGAACGTGGCGGGGCACGGAGTATCCCGCAGCATCCCGTCGAACAGGACTTCGCCGTTTTCGTCCCGCTTGAAGTCAAGCTCGATATACTTCGTCAGTTCCGGTTTCGTCTTCAGGTCGACCGACTTCATTTCGATCTTGATTTCCTCCTCCTCATATTCCTCTTCGTCCTCGTCCTCCTCGTCATCCTCCGAAACAGCCGTCTTTTCCGGTTTGTCCGGCTTTTTGCCGAATGCGGAAAGATCGCAGAGCGTTTTCCGGCCTTTTTCGAAATCGTATACCAGCCGCCCGTTGGTCCCGCTCAGGTCGGCGATGGGGACGCCCTTGTACAGGATGACCTGGATGTCCTCCTTCATCAGGAGTTCCGGCCCGGTCCCGTCGAGAGCGTCCGACAGGATGTTAATACTGTACATGCGGCTTTCGAGATAATACCCGTCCTTCGTGAACGTAAGTTCGAGCTTCGTCCAGCCTTTTTCCTGAATGCGGAACTTCGATCCGACCGTCTTCCCGTTCTCCATTTTTCTTTCCCATTCGCCGCTGAGCAGGGGGAGTTTCGGGCGTTCCCTTTTCAGTTCCATTTTGACGCCGTCCAGCGGCTTGCCGTCGTTGTCCGTGATGGTGAACTGAAGGTCGAATTCCGAAGCGTCGATCCGGCTTTGTTCGTCGGCGAGGACCGCCATGATCCTTGCGTCCTGTTCGTCCCGGCCTGCGTCGGCCGATGGCCTTGCGTTCGGCGGACTCTGTTTCTGCCGCTCGATGATAGCCAGGGCCGATTCGGCCTGGGGCAGACCGTTGTCCTTTGCCATGTTCAGCCACTTCGCCGCCTCGTCCAGATCCCGTTCGCCGGGTGTTTTGCCGTTGAGGCAATCCATTCCGAGCATGTATTGAGACATGACGATGAGCCGGTTCATGTTGGTGTTGGGTTTTCCCTTCAGATCGATGCCGCCGTCGAGCTGACTTAAATAGTCCGGTACGGTTTTCTGTTCCGACAGCGGCAGGCTTGCGACCGTTTTCAGATACTTCCGGACATCCTCTTCCGTTTCTCCGGCGATCCCGGCGGACTCGCGCGATATGATGCCCTGAAGACGCCATTCGCGGACCATCCCGAGCAGATACATCCCCACGATGCTGCCGCTCTTCGCGGATCGCTTCATGAATTCGATTCCCTCCGCTTCTTTCTTCCGGCTCAGGAGTTCTCTGCCGTAGAGTGCCTGCGCCGTGGGGTTTCCGGCCTCCGCGGCTTTTTTCAGCCATTCTTCGGACGCGGCCATGTCTTTCCCGATCCCGCTGCCTTTCGCCAGGCAATCCGAGTACAGCAGCATGGCGTCCGTATTGCCATGTTCCGCGGCGGCGCGGAAGGCTTTTACGGCCGATTCATAGTCCTTTTTGTCACAGGCGGCAAGCCCGTTCCTGAGTTCCGCTTCGCCCGGTTCGTTCTTTTTCTGTTCGAGGGTTGAGCGGGCGGATGCTGTTCCAGCCTTCGATTCCGAGCCTTCCCCGCTCCTGCCGCACCCGGCGAAAACCGCGGCGGTCAGGGATAATGCGAGAATGGCGAGTGCGAGGCGGCGAATCGTTTTTGTTTTCATGGTAAGTCCTCCTGGTGTTTCTAGTTGGTGGGGAATGCCGGACATTGGGCGGGGAAACGATCCAAACAATAATCTACCCTCTGAACCCGTGAAAGGCAAGTATGATTTCCGCTTTTTATTTAGGATATTTTGTGAGTTTGAGGGCACCGCAGGCGGTGTTGAGGCAGTGCCCGGCTTCGCTCGCGGGCACGGGGCTGATACAAATACAAAAAGCCTGCTCCATTATTTGAGCGGGGCAGGCTCCTGAGTTTTTGGAAAAGATGAGGCGGATCAGGACTGGGGTTGGTCGCCGAGCGCGCGAAGTGCGGAACGGCGGATCTTGCCGCTGACAGTCTTCGGGAGTTCGGTGAGGAAGTCGATCTTGCGCGGATATTTGTACGGCGCGGTGTTGTGCTTCACATACTCCTGGATTTCCTTCTTCAGCTCCTCGCTGGGCAGCTTGTCCTTCGTGAGGACGATGTACGCCTTCACGAGCTGGCCGCGGGTGGGATCGGGCACGCCGACCACGGCGCATTCGAGCACATAGGGCAGTTCCATGATCGCGTTTTCGACCTCGAACGGGCCGATGCGGTAGCCGGAGGACTTGATGAGGTCGTCGGTGCGCCCGACGTACCAGTAGTAGCCGGCCTCGTCGACCCACGCGGTGTCGCCGGTGTGGTAATAGCCGTCATGCCAGGCGCTGTGCGTGGCCTCCTCGTCGCCGTAATAGCCGACGAAGAGCCCGGGGATCTCGCCCGGTTCCGCCTTGATCACGATCTCGCCCACCTCGCCCTGTTTGACCGGCTTGCAGTCGGCGTCGAAGAGTTCGACCGGGTACATCGGCGAAGGCTTGCCCATCGAGCCGGGATGCGGCTCCATGCCGTGGATGTTGCCGATGATCATGGTGCTTTCGGTCTGGCCGAAGCCCTCCATCATCTTGTGGCCGGTCTGCTTCAGGAACTGGTTGAAGACCTCGGGATTCAGCGCCTCGCCCGCCATGGTGGTGTGCTTGAGCGTGGAGAAATCGTACTTGGAGAGATCCTCGCGGATGAAGAAGCGGTACATGGTCGGAGGCGCGCAGAACGTGGTGATGCCGAACTGCTTGAAGAGCGGCATGATGTCGGCGGCGCTGAAGCGGTCGAAATCATAGACGAAGAGCGGAGCCTCGCAGAGCCACTGGCCGTAGAGCTTGCCCCACATGGACTTCGCCCAGCCGGTGTCGGAAATGGTCAGGTGCAGGCCGTTCGGGTCCACGCAGTGCCACCAGCGCGCGGTGATGATGTGTCCGAGCGGATAGGAGAAGATGTGCGTGACGATCTTCGGGTAGCCGGTGGTGCCGGAGCTGAAGAACATCAGCATCGTGTCGGTCGCCTTCAGGCCGGCGGGACGTTTGAAGACGGTGCTGTAGCGTTCGAGCGAGGCGTCGAAATCGAGCCAGCCGAGGCGCGTGCCGTTCGTGGCGATGCGGAATTCGACGGACTTGCACAGGTTCGCGGCGCCGTCGGCCTGCTCCAGCACGTCGCCGTCCGAGGTGCAGATGATCGCACGGATTCCGGCCTTGTCGAAGCGGTACTGGAAGTCATGCACGAGAAGCTGGTTCGGGGCGAGCACGGCCACCGCGCCGATCCGGTGCAGGGCGTTGATGAGGACCCAGAACTGCCAGTTGCGGCGCAGCACCATCATCACGCGGTCGCCCTTCTTGATGCCGAGCGAAACGAGGTAGTTCGCGGCCTGGCAGGACATGTCGGCGATCTGTTTGAACGTGAATTCGCGGTGTTCGTGCGTGCGGCTGAGCCAGGAGAGCGCGACCTTGTCCGGCGTCTTCTCGGCCAGGCGGTCGAGCACGTCGTATGCGAAGTTGAACGTGTCGGGATAGTGGAACTTGACCTTGTTCAGGATGCCGTTTTCGTCGAACTCGGCGTCGAGGTAGTCCTGATACAGCAGACGCTGCCCGGACGGTGCTTCGTCGTCCTCGGGGACCGCGGCGGCCGGGGCGGGGATCGGGGCCTCGGTGCCTTCGCCGTACATGACGATGGCGAGGAATTCGCAGGGCTTTCCGTCCGCGGCGACCATGCCGTGCGGCAGGCTGGAGTCCAGCAGCACGCTGTCGCCCGGCTCCAGCACGTCGATCTTGCTGCCGAGCTGGATGCGCAGGCGGCCGGACAGCACGTAGTCGAACTCGTGCCCCGGGTGCGTCGTCAGGTGGATCGGCAGCCCTTCGTCCTGCGGCTGGGCCGTAACGTAGAGCGGTTCCGTATTGCGGTTCTTCAGCAGGGGTGCGAGGTGGCGGTAATCAAGCTCCTCGCGGCGCTTGATCGGCATGCCTTCGCCCTTGCGCGTGATGTCGTACAACGAAAGCTTGGGCGACTCGCCGCTCACAAGTACACCGACATCGACACCGAATCTCTCCGCGCAGAGGTAAAGGAAGGCGAACGGACTTTCGACGAGGCCGTCTTCATGCTTCCGGTATTCTTCTACGGTGACGCCCG
>JAGCTY010000158.1 GCA_017963105.1 Lentisphaeria bacterium | reverse complement strand
GCGGCAGCCTTACGGCGGCGCGATAGCGCAGCGCGCCAGGCGGGCGGCGTCCTCCGGCGGGAGGATGCCCGCCTCCCCCAGCGCCGCCACCGTCCACCCCTCCCGCGGCGTGTGCTCGCGGAACAGCACGATCGACCGCGCCGCCTGCCGCGAGCGGATATACGGATGCCGCTGCAGCGAGTCCGCCGGCAGCGACCACAGCGCGAACGGCGCCGGCGGCGAGCAGCAAACGAGGTCCGCGAGCGCGTCAAACTTCTCACGGTCAAAGCGATAGATATCCATCAGCTGCTCCGCAAATGAGTACCCGCCTAGCTCCGCGCGATACTCCAGGATGCGCTTCGCGTACCACGCCCCGATCCCGGGAAGGTCGTCCAGCGCGGCCGAATCCGCGCGATTCAGGTCGACCTTCGGAATGTCGATGAACCCCTCGAGGCGCCGGTACACCGAGTCGGCAACGACAAACGACTTCGCGAAATCCGCCTTCCGGCGAAATCGTCCCCCGCTCGCCCGATACCGGTCGAGCGCCGCCGCCTGCTTCTCACTGAACCCCAACCGGATTAGATCCTCCACCGACACGGTGTTCGGATCAAACCGGAAACTCTCCACCCGCCGCGTCTCCCGTCGGTACGCCTCCACATACTTCGAATGCGAGGAGTTTCTTCTTTCACTATAATTGCCGTTCTGATGCGCCTGTCCTGAGTTCCGTTTTTTTCCAGACGCGGAGGAAGTAGACGTTCCGGGAGTCGCCTCGCCAGACCGTAGCCACCCTCGGCTTCGTAAGAGGGAGGGGCCCGCTTCCGAAGGAAGTGGGAGGGGTCCGGCATCGCCGGACGTCTGGCGGGGCGAGCTCCCGAACGGCTCTTCCGCGTCACTATAATAAACAAATACAGTATCGGGGCTGTCCCGGTTAGCCTCCAGCCGGAGCTTCCCCGCCCGGGTCATGAACAGCGCCGCCTGATACCCGACAACCAGAAAGGCCAGGGCAATCGCCCCCACCTTGAACACCGCCGCCGACGGCTTTTTCTTCTCGTCATCTTTCATAGTTCAAAAGAACCGGGGCCTTCATCCAATTTGATGAAACATGCTAAACTTAAAGTATGGAAAGGCCGAATCGGGCCCCGGTCCTCCCGCGAATATGGCAAAAGAAACAACACGAAATCCCGATTAATCGTTTAACTGCAGACAAAAAAATACGAATTTTAATCCCTGACCGATTCCCGACAGGAAATCACCCAAAATTGACAGACTTCCTCCGGGCCGGGGCTCTCACCGCCTCCCATCTATGAAGGGGGCTCCGCCCCCTGTTACCCCCTGCGCCGCTCAAGTCCCTTTCCGACTTTGTCTTCGCCAAAGTCCCGGGACCGCGTCGGTCCGCTGGTGCGGACTTCGCTACGCTCTACCCACCGCACGGCTCGCGCCGCCACGCCTGTTGCCTGGTGCTGCCGGAACAACCGGGCAGCAAGCGGGCAATTTTGAGAGCCCCCATGGCTCTCAAAATCGTCCGTCTTGCAG
>JAGCTY010000157.1 GCA_017963105.1 Lentisphaeria bacterium | reverse complement strand
GGAGTGGATCAGCGAGCGCAGTTTCGGGTCGGCGGTGCGGATGCGCGAGTCCTGGAAATACTGGCTCATGCGCCGCCTCAGGTTCGCCGCCTTGCCCACGTAGATGACCGTGCCGAAGCGGTCGCGGTAGATGTAGCAGCCGGGCTTGTCCGGGATGTCCGACGGCCTGAATTCGGGATGCAGTTTCGACATGCGCGCCTCCGTTCTCCCTCCGACTGCTCAGACGCGCCCGGTGATGAGCATGCAGTCGCCGTAGCTGAAGAACTTCATGCGCTCCTGCACGGCGACGCGGTAGGCTTTGCGGATCGGCTCCATGCCGGCGAACGCCGAAACGAGCATGAGGAGCGTGCTTTTCGGCAGATGGAAGTTCGTGAGGAGCATGTCGGCGGACTTGATTCGGTACGGCGGGTAGATGTAGATGGACGTCTCGCCGGTGCGGGGCGTGAAGACGCCGTACTCGTCCACGCAGGATTCGAGCGTGCGGAGCGAGGTTGTGCCGACTGCGAGGATGCGGCCCCCGGCGGCGCGGACGCGGTTCAGGCGTTCGGCGGCCTCCGGCGAAAACACGAAATACTCCGCGTGCATCGGGTGGTCCTCGATATTGTCCTCGGACACTGGCTTGAACGTGCCCGCACCGACGTGAAGCGTGAGCTCGATTCGCTCCACGCCTTTTTCCTTCAGCGCCGCGAATGTCTTCTCGGTGAAATGCAGCCCGGCGGTCGGGGCGGCGACCGCGCCCTTGCACTGCGCGTAGATCGTCTGGTAGCGGTCGCTGTCGAGCGGCTGGTCCGGGCGCCTGATGTATGGCGGCAGGGGCAGGTGTCCGCAGGCGGCAAAGACCTCCTGCGGGTCGTTTCCGGAGAGGTCGATCACGCACGAACCGTCCGGGAGCTTCCCGGCGACCGTCACGCGGTACGGGGAGAGCTCGCCGCCGGAGGTGCGCAACCTCAGCGCGGTCCCTTCCTTGAGGCGTTTCGCGCCGCGTGCGAGGCAGATCCAGCGGCCTCCGGTGTCCGGGTTCAGGTAGAAAAGCTCGACCTCCGCGCCGGTGGATTCCTTGCGGGCGAACATGCGCGCCGGGATCACGCGGGTATTGTTCAGCACGATCGCGTCGCCTGGCCGCAGGTAGTCCGGGAGCGATTCGAACATCCCGATCGTGACGTCCGCGGTCGCCGGTTCGAGCACGAGCATACGGTCCTCGCCGCGCACGTGCGAAGGTTCCTGCGCAATCAGTTCCTCGGGGAGATCGTAGTCGAAATCACTGGTGCGCATCAGCGTACATCCGCTCGTAGTTTCCGGCGGTGCGGTTCCAGGAGAAATCCGTGGTCATGGCGCGGCGGATCATCTTTTTGAAAATGGCGGGCTTGCTCTTCCGCACGTTCGCCGCCCAGGTGATGGTGTTGTTCAGCGCCATGGAATCCAGGTTCCAGAACACGAACCCGGTCGCGGGGGACTTGTCGTTGTCGAGGTTGACCACGGTGTCGGCGAGGCCGCCTGTGCTGCGGACGACGGGGAGCGTGCCGTAGCGCATGCTGTACATCTGGTTGAGGCCGCACGGCTCGTAGCGGGACGGCATGACGAAGAAGTCCGCGCCGGCTTCCGTGAGATGCGCGGTGGCCTGGCTGGCGTATCCGATGTAGACGCCGATCTTGCCGGGGAATTTCCCGGCGAGGTAGCGGAACCAGTTCTCCAGGTACATGTCGCCGCTGCCGATTACCACGAACTGCATGTCGAAGTTCTGCGCGAGGTATTCGAGGCCGCGCGCGAAGACGTCCAGCCCCTTCTGTTCGGCGAAACGCGAGATCGTGGCGAAGAGCGGCACGTCCGGGTCTTTTTTCAGGCCGAACTGCTCCTGGAGCGCCGCCTTGCAGACGGCCTTGCCCGCGAGGTCGTCGGGCGTGAACGTGGCGGGAAGCGTCGTGTCCTTCGCGGGGTCCCATTCGTCCACGTCGATGCCGTTCAGGATGCCGCGGAGCCTGCCGCGTGCGGCGACGTGCCGGAGCGAGGCGTCGAGCCCGAATCCGTATTCGGGGGAGAGGATTTCGGAGGCGTAGGTCGGGCTGACGGCGTTCACCATGTCGGAGGTCATGATGCCGCCGTGCAGGTAGTTCACGCAGTCGTGGAATTCGAGGCAGGTGTAGTTGAAATACTCCCAGCCGAGCCCGGTCCAGTACAGTTTTTCCTTCGGGAAGATCCCCTGGTACCCGATGTTGTGGATCGTGAGCGCGCTGCGGCAGTTCTGGAATGCCGGAAGCGTGCGGTAGTAGTCGCTCTTCAGGTACACGCTGCACAGCGCGGCGTGCCAGTCGTTCACGTGCAGGATGTCCGGGTTGAGCTTGCGGAGCACGGCGACTTCCATGGCGGCGCGGCAGAAGAACGCGAACCGCTCGGCGTTGTCGCCGTATTCCCTTCCGTCCCAGTCGTACAGGCGCGGGCGGTCGAAGAACCGGTCGAACTCCAGGAACATGAACGTGAGGTTGTCGTTGATCCTGAGGATATTGACGCCGGCCCACTCCATGCCCGGACCGAACGGCACGCCGATGAGGTCGAGGCGTTCGTCGAACTTGAGATTTAGCTTCCCCATCTGCTGGCGGTAGTACGGCATGAAGACGGTGACCTGGTGTCCGCGTTTTGCGAGTGCTTCCGGCAGCGCGCCGGAAACGTCGGCGAGGCCGCCGGTTTTCGCATAGGGGATCGCTTCGCTTGTGACCCATAGGATTTTCATGATGCGGTTCCTTTCGGTGTGAATCGGGAATGGGGCGGGGAGAATCGTTTCAGTGCTGGGGGAAAGGGGTCAGGGACGGCGCATTTCCTCGCGGGCCTGTTTGAGGCGCTGGAGCTCCTGCGGCGTCAGGCTGTTGATGCCGCTGCGGGAGATCTTGTCGAGCAGATAGTCCAGTTCGCGCTTGGAGACGGGCGGGGAGCTGTAACCGTCGCCCGAATCGGAATCGCGGTCCGGCCGGCGGCGGTACTTCCGTTCGTCGTCGTCATTTTCCGGCTGGCGGCGGTACTTCCATTCGTCGTCGTCGACTCTTTCCTGGCGGGGGCGCGGACGGGAACCGATGCGTCCGCCGAGGAATCCGAGCGGGTCCCAGAGCATTTCGCGGCGGAAGAATATCCTGATGAAAAGATAGCCGGCGATGAATCCGAAGATGTGCACCATGTTCGCGATGCCGGGCTGCATTCCCGTGAGCTCCATTACGATGTCCAGGGCAAAGTAGACGAGCGCCATCGTCCTGAGCTTGATCGGGCGGGGGATGAAGAGGATGAGCATGGGGGTTTCCGGCGCCATGACGGCGGCCGCCGCGGTCACGGCCATCACCGCACCGCTCGCGCCGCAAACCACGATGTTCAGTTCACTTGTCCATATGAACGGCAGCCACAGCAGATTGGCGAACACCCCGGTGGACAGGTAGAGCGAGAGGAACCCTCTGCCGCCGAGCCGGGGCGCCACGATGCCGCCGAAGAGATAAAGCCCCCACATGTTGAACAGGATATGCGAGAATCCACCGTGCATGAACATCGCGGTCAGCGGCTGCCAGAACATTCCCCTGGAAAACTGGTGGACGCTCAGATAGAGCACATCGGCGGAGAACCGCGGGATCCCGAGAGTCAGCAGGAACACGATCACGTTGATCGCGATCAGAACCAATACGCATTTCCGCCCGGTCTGTTCCGGATCCCCGGGGTCGGGCCGCCTCATATAATCTCTTTCGTCAAGCATGGATCCTGTATCTCCTGTCAATCGATCTGTGAAAATGAACCGGCGGGTTGCTCCGCCTCGGATTCGATTCGAAATGTTTTGCAGACAATAATATACTCCGCGGGCGGGCGTTTTTCAAGCGGAAAGCGCCCGTTCACATCGTTACAGTGTGCGTGAGCGGAGCCGCGCACTACTCGTCACACTCCGTGTGTCAGCGGTCCTTGATGACCTTGTATGTGTAGGAGAGCGTCGTTTTGCCGTTCGCGGGGACCGTGACGTTCCAGACGAGCTTGTTCTTGCTGTTCATGGTGCGGTCGGTCGACATGACGGTCTTCGAGGGATCGCCGTCCGCCTTGATGAGCTCGCCGAAGAAGACGGAGTCGACGCACATCCTGACGTCCTTTCCCGTGCGGTTCACGAGGGTAAGCTCGGCCGTCACGTCCGGGTAGCGGTAGCGCAGTTCGGAGAGCCCTTCTGCCCTCGGCACGCGGAAGATACGGTCGCGGTTGCCGCTTTCGTAGTGGGACAGGGTGCAGGAGATGCCCAGTGCGTGCGTGATCTTGACGGAGGCGAGTTCGCCCGCGCCGAACCAGGAGCCGGTGCTCTGGCCGAGGGTCTTGCCGCCGCGTTCGATCTCGTAAGGGGCGGTGGTGAGGGCGAAATCGAACGGGTTGCGGAAGCGGATGGTGCTCCAGACATTCGTGTCGGGCGTCTGTTCCCCGAACGCGAATTCGCCCTGAAGCGGAGCCGACCAGGTGGTGACGTATTCGAAATCCGTCTTTTCCGACGCGATCGGGAGGTACAGCACGTCGCCCTTATTCATCGTGAGCTTTCCGACGGAATTGTACTGGACATCCTCCATGCCGGAGGAGGACCACTTTGACGGCGGCGCGTCAGGCTCGTCGTCCTTGTCGATCTGGACGACCGGACGCGCGTTGCTCATCACGCTGTTGCTCAGGACGCTCTGGCTCAGGATGCCGGAGGAGGCGTTGCGGATGTAGTTCGGGGTGCCGGCGGACGGATTGGCGAGCGACTGGAGGAACGTGCTCATGGGGAGCTTCTTCGCGACGGCGGAAAGAACGGACGCGAAATCGAGGTTCGGGAACCCGGAAATGAACTCGACTTCGGCTTTCTCGAACTCGCAGTAGTTGTTTATGACCGTCGCCGCGGCGCTGACCGTGAGCTTGCCTCCGCCGTCTTTCCCCGCTTCCTCAAGAAGGTCCAGCCGGTAGAACGGCGACCAGGTGATTCCCTCGGTCAGGTAGCGCATGCGGACGGGGCCGTCCGTCTCCTTGATCGGGTACCGGGATTGGACGGTCTGGATTTCCCTGGTCTGTTTGATCTTCTTCGGTTCCGGCGGCTGCGGGACGTCGTCGCCCTCGTACAGGCTCTTCGCGTTGATCTCCACCACGTCGGCCTGCCGGATAGCGATGAAACTCCCGTCTTCGGTTTCGAGCGTGAGGAAGCTCGCGCCGAACGGGGAGTGCGATTTTACGGAGGAGGAGGAACTGATGCGGACGGGCATGGAGGAAGACCGGTACGCCGAAAGCTCGTCCATAAGCTCGTAGGCGGGCGTTTCCTTCGACTCTTCCTGCGGCAGGGGCTTCTGGTTGCCGACCACGCGGCCTGATATCTTCGCGCCGTCCTTCGTGCGTACCGTGACCTGCTGCCACTCGAAGACGTCGGTCATGGTGCTCCATTCGGGGCGGTATCCCGGCGCGTCGTTCTTCTTCGCGGCGGGCACAGGGGCCGGTGTGACGTATTCTCCGATCGTGGTGCGGCGGAGCATCATCGTCGGCGAATCGAACCACAGCGTGCCGTGGCGGGGCGCGATGCTCCGGGTCAAGACGAGCGGCGCGGACCAGTCGCGCGGGGCGATCTCGCGGGTGACGAAGCAGAAGCCGTTTTTGTAGAGCGAGACCTTCACGATCGGGGCGTTGTCCGGTTCCTTTTTGTCGGTGTCCTTTTCGGATTCCTCCGCGGGTTTGCCGGATGCTGATTGACCGAAGAGCGAGACGGGGGCGAAAACACCGGTGAAAACGAGGCCGAAAACAGCGGCGCACGGCAGGACGAGCAGAATTTTCTTCATGGCAGGGGATCCTTCCTTGTGAGGTGAAAGCCGGAAGCGGAACATGATAACGCATTAGTATACACTTCATCCCCGCGATTGTCAAGCGGGAAGCGCCTGTTTTTTGCGGGGCGGCGGAGAATATGCGCCGCGTTTGTGCGCGTTCGATGCGGAAAACGCGGATGAGAACTTGATAAAAGGGGCTCCGCATGCTATATTAATAGATTACCATTTATATTCCTGCAACCGCTTATTTGTTTGAATCAGTTTCTGAAAGGAAAGACCAATGTCGGAACAGAATGCCATGTGGATCGAACGCTGTCATAAATATACCATCATCGACGGGGAATCGTCGTTCCAGATCAATTTCGCCGGAATGAAATTCGAGGATGCCGACCTCCAGGCGATCGAACCTCGGTTCGCGTCCGTCCACGCCGAAATGCAGAAGATCGAATGCGGCGAGATCAAGAACCCGGACGAGCATCGCAAGGTCACGCATTTCACCGACCGCTCCGTGTACTCCGGCAGCGGCGAGTTCGCCGACGTCGAGGAGTTCGCCGCCGATATCCGCGGCGGCAGGCTGACCGGATCGACCGGAAAGCGTTTCCAGGCGGCGATCATCAACGGCATCGGCGGGTCCGCGCTCGGTCCGCAGCTGCTCCAGATGGCATTGAACGGCCCGTACTGGAACGAGCTCAGCGAGGAACAGCGCGGCGGCGCCCTGAAAATCTATTTTCTGGACAACACCGACACGGCGGGCGCGGCCGACGCCATGCGCGTATGCGACCTGGAAACGACGCTCGTCGTGAACATCTCGAAATCCGGCGGCACGCAGGAGACCAAGAACAACATGATCTTCTGCGAGAACGCCTACGCGAAGGCCGGCCTGCCGTTCTCGAAACACGCCTGCGCCATCACCATGAAGGGCAGCGAGCTCGATCTCCATGCCTCCCGCGAGGGCTGGCTGAAGACGTTCGAAATGGCGGAATCCATCGGCGGCCGCACCAGCGTGACCAGCATCGTGGGGCATCTGCCCGCCGCGCTTGCCGGGATCGATTTCGGCGCGCTGCTGGATGGCGCCTGCCATATGGACGCCCTCACGCGCAACCCGGCGCTGCTCCATAATCCGGCCTACATGATGTCCGCCATGTGGTACATCGCCGGCGGCGGCAGGGGCGACAGGAACATGGTCATCGTACCGTATTCCGACCGCCTGATCCTGCTGTCGCGCTACCTGCAGCAGCTGGTGATGGAGAGCCTGGGCAAGGAGCTGGACCTGGACGGCAATGTCGTCCACCAGGGCCTGAACGTCTTCGGCAACAAGGGCGGCACCGACGCCCACGCGTTCATCCAGCAGCTCAACGACGGACGCGACGACTTCTTCATCACGTTCATCGAGGTCCTGAAGGACAGCACGCCCGCGCCCGTCTCCGACGGCATCGACATGGGCGACTATCTGCACGGGTTCCTGACCGGCCTCTCCAACGCGCTCCGCGGACACGGCCGCAACGTGATCGAAATGCGGATCCCGGACGTGGACGCGTTCTGCCTGGGCATGATCATCGCGCTGTACGAACGCGCCGTGGCGGCCTACGCCGAACTCATCCACATCAACGCGTTCCACCAGCCCGGCGTGCAGGCGTACAAGCTCGCGAGCAAGGGCGTGATCAAGCTCCTGACCGGACTTGAGGCCTCGCTCCCCGCCGTCGCGCCGTTCTCCGGGTCCGCCGCCGAACTCGCGCAGAAGCTCAATCTCGAAGACAGCCTCTACGAACTCGAAGGCATCCTCGCGAAACTTTCCGCAAACTCCGACGGGCGCCGGCTCCCGGTCCGCATCGGACGCGCCTGGAGCAAGGACGGCGGCTGGATTTACACGGTCGAGGCGAAATGACAGCGTCCCAGTTTCGCGGATTTTTCCCTTCGAGCTTGAAAAACGCGCTTCAAGATGCTACATTAACCTGTCAGGACGTTATCAACTATCCCCCGGATACCCCATATCCATGAGCAGACGCACCGAAAACGAAAAAGAATTCAAGTCCGTGAGCTACTGGCGCATCCTGCGCTTCGTACGCCCGTACTGGCTCATGCTTGCGATCGGCATCCTGGCCGGCATGACGGTCGGCGGGTCGCTGTTCGGCGGCCTGATGCTGATCCCGGACATCGCCATGATCGTGGACCAGGACACCGGGCAGTCGGACAAGCAGCAGAAGACGGCGGAGGACGTGATCCGCGCGGTCGAGGACGCCCCGCCCGGCATGACCGAAGAGGAAAAGACGCGGCTGGTCACGGAGATCATGCACCCCGTCGACACCGACCCGAAACTGACCAAGGCGCTGGACCGGCTCCAGACATGCAAGGAAGTCCTTCATTTGCCAATAGAGGTCGGCAAACGGTCGGTCATGGTGCAATGGCCCGCGAAGTTCGAATTCCCGATCGTGGACGATTTCGGGCGCATGACGTGGCAGTTCTTCATGGTCTACGCGGTGCTGTTCGTGCTGGCCTGGATCCTGAAGAACGTTGCAACCTTCATCAACCATTACAACATGCGCTGGGTGAGCGTCCGCGTGATCGCCGACATGCGCAATCTGCTGTATGAACGCGTGCTCTCCCAGTCGATGAAGTTCTTCGGCCATCAGGACGTGGGCCACCTCATCAGCCGCTGCACCAACGACACCGCCATGATCGAGAACTCCATCTCCGACGTGATCGCGGACATCACGCGCTGCCCGCTGGAGATCATCGCCTGTCTCAGCGCCCTGATTATCCTGAGCCTCCAGCATCACATGTTCACCATGTTGATCATCATCGTGGTCGGCATGCCGATCTGCGTGATCCCGGTGATGGTGCTCGCCCGCAAGATCCGCCGTATCTACAAAGGCGCGTTCGCGCAGGTGGCCGAACTGGTCTCCCGTATGCACGAGACGTTCTCCGGCATCCTGCTGATCAAGTCGAACCACACGGAGAAGCGCGAGGTCCGGAAGTTCGTGCTGGTGAACGGCCGGTACTTCCGCACGGTGGTGAATGCCCTGCGCTGGAAGCTCTTCATGGCTCCGATCATGGAGATCATCACGGTCACGATCTCCCTCGGGTTCCTCGTCTACGCGTACTCCCGCGGCGTCTCGATCTCCCAGATGTTCATGCTGCTGGCCCCGGCGTTCCTGATGTACCAGCCGATCAAGGAGATCACCAAGATCGTGAACAACCTGCAGCGGAGCATGGCCGCCGCGGACCGCTATTTCGACCTGGTGGACATGGACACGGCGCTCCCCGAGAAGAAGGACGCCGTCGAGCTCCGCGAATTCCGCGACGCGATCGTCTTCGACCATGTGTCGTTCGCCTACGAGCCTGGCCGCAACGTCATCCGCGACATCTCGTTCTCCATCCCGCGCGGCAAGATGGTCGCAGTGGTCGGCGAGACCGGCAGCGGCAAGACCACCATCGCGTCCCTGCTGTCCCGTCTGTACGACGTGACGGAGGGCGAGGTGCTGATCGACGGACGCCCCGTGACCGACTACACGATCACCTCGCTGCGCCGGCAGATCGGCATCGTGACGCAGGAACCGATCATCTTCAACGACACCATCGCGAACAACATCGCGTACAGCCGGCCCGGCGCCTCCAAGGAGGAGATCCGGGAGGCGGCGGAACGCGCCAACGCGCACAATTTCATCGTCTCCGGCACGCATCCCCTCGGATACGAGGAGGAGGCCGGCGAAAAGGGCTGCAAGCTCTCCGGCGGCGAAAAGCAGCGCATCGCGCTCGCGCGAATCATCCTGAAAAACCCGCCGATCCTCGTGCTTGACGAGGCGACCAGCGCGCTCGACACCGTGACGGAAAAGCTTATCCAGGACGCCCTGAACCGCGTCATGGAGAACCGCACCGTGTTCGCCATCGCGCACCGCCTGAGCACCATCCGCAACGCCGACCTGATCCTGGTGATGGACAAGGGCGAAATCGTCGAGCGCGGTACGCACGAGGAACTGCTGGCCATGAACGGACGTTACCGCAAGCTCCACGACACGCAGTTCTCCATGGACCGCGACGACTGACCTCCCGGAATAAGGGGCGGTAGACAATGGGAGAATACCTGACGCGCGTCCGGTCCTGGTTCCTGGAACTCACGAGCAACATGAGCGCCACGGACGAGGAGGCGATCCTGACCGCGCTGCTCCTGATCGTGGTCACCGGCCTGATCGGCGGAGCCATCGCGAAGAAGCTCAGACAACCGCTGATCCTCGGGTACATCCTGGCAGGCGTGGCGGTCGGCTACCTGTTCAAGGCCGGGCTCGGCGAGGTCGCGAACACCGCCGTGAACTCGCTGGCGAACGTCGGCGTGGCGCTGCTGCTGTTTTCCATGGGGCTGGAGTTTTCGAAAAAGGACATCCGCCCGGTTTCCAGAGTCGCGGTCTTCGGCGCGCTGGCGCAGGTCTTTTTCACGTTCCTGGCCGGGGCGGGGATCGCATGGATGCTGAGCCGCAGCCCGCGGATCAACTTTTCCGGGGATACGCGCATCCCGCTGTTCGATTCGCGCGTCTCGCTGTTCCTCTTCGGCGTATGCTTCGTCTCCACCAGTACCGCGGTTGTCCTGAAGACGCTTTCCAGCAAGGGCTTCGAAAACTCGCTCTCCGGACGCGTCATGATCGGCGTCTCCATCGTGCAGGATCTGACCGTGATGCCGCTGATGCTTCTGATCTGCCGCCTGGGCGCGCTGTCGTCGTCCGAAGGCGGTTTCTCCTCGTGGATGCCGCTGCTGCTCAGTTCGGCGTTCATGGTGCTGATGCTGACGGTCGGCGCGCGGTATCTGCCGAAGCTCACGGAACACGCGGCGCGCCTGGAGTCGAAAGAGCTCTTCCTGCTGTCCATCACCGGCATCGCGCTGGTGTCCGGCGCGATCTCCGTGGCGATGGAGGTGTCCTTTTCGTTCGGTGCGTTCCTGGCCGGCATCGTGCTGAGCGACAGCGCGTACGGGAAGAAGGCGCTGTCCGAGCTCTCCCCGGTGCGCGACTTCTTCGCCATGCTGTTCTTCGTTTCCATCGGGATGATGCTCGACGTGCGGTATCTGGGCGCGCACTGGCTGCTCGTGGCCGTGCTTGTCGTGTTGACCGGACTCGCGCGCACGACGTTCCTGGCCGCGGTCACCTGGATTTTCAAGTACCGCAACGTGATCCCCGTGGCGATGTTCTTCGGGATGTTCCCGACCTCGGAGATCGCGTTCGTGGTGATCGGGACCGGGCTGAAGGACAGCCTGATCACGTCCGAGCTGTATTCCCTGATCCTCTGCGTGGTCGTCTGCTCCATGATCGCCGGACCCATCATCAACAACCTCACGACCCCGGTCTATTCGCTGCTTCGCCGGACCGTCTGGCGGAATCTTCGGAGCACCGGGATCGTGCTGCCGCAGCCCGACCTGGACGGCCACATGGTGCTGGTCGGCGGCGGGCGCATCTCGCGCGTGATCGCGCACGTTCTGATCCGCCTGAACCTGAAATATGTGATCGTCGAGCCGTCCTACGATGCGTACCGCGAGGCGCACGCCGAGGGCGTGAACGTGATCTACGGCGACCCGATGAGCGACGTGATCCTGGCCGCCGCCCGCATCGGCAGCGCGAAAGTCCTGGCGCCGATGATCCCGAAACTGGAAGAATCCCTGGCCGTCGTCGAGCTCGCGCGCAAAGCCAATCCGGATATCCGCACGGTCATGTGCGCCGCATCGCCCGAAATCGAGAAACGTCTTTCCGAGGAGAACGTCGACGAGATCATCCTCTCGAATTTCGAAGTGTCGCTGGAGCTGACCCGGCGCATCCTGGTGCTCAATGACATCTCCGAGGCGCGCATCCAGAATTACCTGGATTCCGTCCGCGCCAGCCGCTACAAGCCCATGCTCGACGGCAGCCCTGCCTTCGCGCTCGCCGAGAAGATCCGCGCGTTTCACGGCCTGATCGCCCTCCAGTGGACCCAGATCCAGCCGGACAGCCCCCTCGCGGGGCGTTCCATTGCGGAATCCGGCGTACGCTCCCGCACCGGCATGTCCATCGTGGGCGTCATCCACGACGGCAAGGTCGATGCGAATCCGCGCCCGGACACCGTGCTGTACGCCGGCGACCTGATCGCCGCGATCGGAAACGAGGAGCAGGCCGCCGCGTTCGCCCTGCTGACGCATTCCGCGATGGCAGGCTCGCCCGAATCCGCGACGACGATGACGATTCAGATATGAGTACTCTATTTCCAAAGATAAAAAAGGAGGTTGATCGATGAGACTTTTATTTCAGGTGGGCGGGATGCGGTGCGCGTCCTGCCAGGCGCACGTGGCGAAGGCCGTGAAGGCGGTCCCCGGCGTGCAGGAGGCCGAGGTCAACCTGGTCACCGGGCGCATGACCGTGGAAACGGACGATGCGCCGGACATGCCGCAAAAGATCGTCGACGCGGTGAAGAAAGCCGGTTTCACCGCCGAGCTTGTGGAGGAAGCGCCGAAGGTTGCTCCTGCGCCCGTTGCCGTTGTCGAACACGCGTTCCAGGTGGGCGGGATGCGGTGCGCGTCCTGCCAGGCGCATGTGGCGAAGGCCGTGAAGGCGGTCCCCGGCGTGCAGGAGGCCGAGGTCAACCTGGTCACCGGACGCATGACCGTGAAATGCGATGCCGCGCCGGACATGCCGCAGACAATCATCGACGCGGTGAAGAACGCCGGTTTCAACGCCGAGCTTGTGGAGGAAGCGCCGAAGGCGGCTCCCGCGCCGGAGACAACCGGACAACAGGAAGAAAAGCCGAAGAAGTCTCAGGCGGCCATCCCGGACCCCAGCCGTGAGCTTTTCCGCCAGGTCATCTGGTCGGCGATCCTGATGCTGCCGCTCATGTATGTTTCGTTCTCGTCCATGCACGGCTGGCTGAAGGAATATCCGCTCGACGCCGCCTGGCTTCAGCTCATTTTCGTGATCCCGCTGCTGTTCGTGAACCGTATTTATTTCATCAGCGGCGCGCGGCGGTTCCTGAAGCTGTCGCCGAACATGGATTCGCTCATCATGCTCGGGTCCGGCGCGAGCGTGCTGTACAGCCTCGTGATGACTGCGGAAATCATCCTCGGGAAGATGCAGGGGGACGCCGCGCGCGTGGCGGAGGCGGCGGGCAATCTGTATTTCGAGACGTCGGGCATGATCCTGCTGCTCGTCACGTTCGGGAAATTCCTGGAGGCGCGGGCGAAACGCCGCACGACGGACGCCGTGTCCCGCCTGATGGACCTGTCGCCGAAGACCGCGGTTGTGGTCCGGGGTGAAAAGGAGGTCGAGATTCCGGCGGATGAGCTCGCGGTCGGCGACGTCGTGGTGATCCGGCCCGGATCGTCGATCCCGGCGGACGGCGTAGTCGTGAGCGGGAACGGCGTCGTGGACCAGTCGAGCGTGACCGGGGAGAGCGTCCCCGCGGGCAAGGAGCCGGGCGACCATGTGGTGAGCGGCACGATGAACGTGAACGGCTCGTTCCGGTTCCGGGCGGAGCGCGTGGGGCGCGACTCCACGCTGTCGCGCATCATCCAGCTGGTGGAGAGCGCGTCGAACTCCAGCGCGCCGATTTCGCGTTTCGCGGACCGCGTGAGCGGCGTTTTCGTGCCGGTCGTGCTGGCCGTGGCGCTGGCCGCCGGCTGCATTTGGCTGTTCGTCGGGCATCAGACCGTGTTTTTCGCGCTCACGACCGCGATCGCCGTGCTGGTCATCAGCTGTCCGTGTGCGCTCGGACTCGCCACGCCGATCGCGATCATGGTCGGAACCGGCGTCGGCTCCCGGTACGGCATCCTGTTCAAAAACGCCGCCGCGCTGGAGGAGCTTCATGCTGTTAAGACCATCGTGCTGGACAAGACCGGAACCGTGACCGAGGGTCGGCACCGCGTGACCCGCGTGATGACGCTGAAGCCGGACGGCACGGAATCCGAGGGCGGCGAGGCGGAGTTTCTGAAAATTGCCGCGCCGCTCGAATCGAAGTCGGAACATCCGTTTGCGCGCGCGGTCGTGCAGTACGCTCAGGAAAAAGGCGTGAGCGTGCAGAATGGGAGCGTGGAGGATTTCTCCGCGCTGCCCGGGATGGGCGTTTCCGGCAAGGTCGGCGGCGCCCGGTACGTCTGCGGCAACGCCCGCCTGATGGAACGCGAGGGGATTTCGTTGGCGGAACAGGAAAAACTGATCTGCGAGCTCGAATCCGGCGGACACAGCCTGCTGTTCCTCGCCGACCGCGACGCGAAACGGCTCCGCGTCGTCATGGCGCTCCGCGACACCGTGAAGGACGGCAGCGCGGACGCACTGCGCGCACTTCATGAGCTCGGATTGAAGACCGTTCTGCTGACCGGGGACACCGAAGTCGCGGCGAAGGCCGCCGCGTCCGAACTCGAGATCGACCGCGTGATCGCGGGCGTCCTGCCGGACGGCAAGGAATCGTGCATCCGCGAGCTTCAGCAGGGCGGGGGCAAGGTCGCCATGGTCGGCGATGGCATCAACGACGCCGCCGCGCTCGCCCGGGCGGATGTCGGGATCGCCATCGGCGGCGGCACGGACATCACCATGGAGACCGCCGACGTGGTGCTGCTGCGCGGCGATTTGCGCGACGTGGTGACCGCGGTCCGCCTCAGCCGCGCCGTCATGCGGAACATCCGTCTGAACCTCTTCTGGGCGTTCTTCTACAATGTGCTGGGCATTCCGATTGCGGCGGGCGTGCTGTATCCGCTTTGGGGCTGGCGCCTGCATCCCATGCTCGGGTCGGCCGCGATGGCGTGCAGTTCACTTTTCGTGGTCACGAACGCCCTCCGCCTGCGCAAATTCCGCTGAGTCGGATTCCATACGCCTCAGATCACTACTTTGAAGCGGGACGCGGACCTTGTCCTTCGTGGTCACGAATGCCCTCCGCCTGCGGAAATTCCGCTGAGTCGGATTATTTTCTGGAGGATAATCCCGTTCCCTTGATCGGATAGCTTATCCTCCATCTATTCATTTGATCGAACGGCTTATTCTTCATCCCTTCGATGGATTGACTTATCTCTATCCTGACTTTCGCGTCTCGCGGTACCAACAGGATAGCCCGCCCCCGGTCTCTATACATTCTGCTGTTCGCGTCTCGTGGTAAAGAAAACTGTCGAACTCGCGCAGTCGAGTTCACCGAGGCGGCTAAGCCGCCCCCAGCGAAGATAAGGCGGATGAGGCAAATGAGATAGAATAAGGTTCCCCATTCGCCCTATCAGCCACATTTGCCGTATCAGCTAATCCTCTGTCCTCGCGGTTCGCGGTAATAAGAAAAAACTGTCGAGCGCAAGCGAGCTTACCAAGGCGGCGAAGCCGCCCCCAGCAACGCGGGGACGCAACGCGTCCTTCCCCTTTGCTCTCAACGTCATAGATTTTCCGAAAAAAGGAAAAAAACGACTTGACTTTTTCTTGACAGGGGGATAAATTGTGTTTTAGAATAGGATTCCTTCTAAGAAAGAAATTTCCGAAAAGGCTGTTAAGAAAACAGAAGATGTACAACATAACAAGAAATAATAAGTCCCCCTCACCCCCCAGCCGACTAACCCCGACACCACGGAGGACTTAACATGAAACACAAAACGGTCAGCACCATCGCCGCGATCCTCTGCGGCATCCTTCTTTTCTTCGCCGCGTCCCTGACGGCGTTCGCGCAAAACGGCGTCAGGACGGCGGAGCTCGAACTGAATCCGCCCGCGGAGACGTTCGATGCCGTCACAGGCGGAGGAATCTTTCATTTCTCCTTCGCAACGGGCAAAACGGAGTGGGTCCCGTTCAGAAGGCCCGCGAACATTCAGGAGCTGGCCGAGCTTGCCATGCGCGAACGGAATCCGGAAAAAGCCCCCGCGGGACTCGATTTCAGCATCCGGGGCGAGATCGACATGCGGAAAACGCCGATCATGATTCTCTCGGAAGACGAAATCAAGTCGATCCTGTCGACGGGTGTTCTCCCGGAAAAAAAACCGACGACAAAGTCGCAGGGCATGAAACCGGATTCCTATTATCTCCTGAAAGATGAAACGGACCAGTCGACTTATGTTTTCAAGCTGAGGGACCATTCTCCCGGATACGTTTGGCAGCAGCTCGCATACGTCCGCATCCCGGACGGAACGTCGTGGAAAAAGAATCCCGATCTGACCGCGCTGCTGAACATGCCGCCGGCGATCGACGACTTGAAATCCATCACCATATCGGGTTCGGGCGTTCCGAACCTCGCGGAAGGAAAGATGAAGGAAGTCTCGGCGCCCCAAAATGACCTGAAAGCGTACTGCCCCGCCGCTGCGAGGGCCGGAGACTTCACTTTCTTCTCCCAGGGAAAGTCTCCAGTACAGCCTAATGGAAGATCTTTCAAAAAGGAAATGCTTCAGGCCGGGTGCGACTATTTCGACGGCGTGGACGCGTATCCCGGCGAAGGCGACTACCTGCTGCTGAGCCTCAACAAGCGCTGCGCGGCGATCCCCGACGACAAGATCGAATCCCTGTGCAAGGACCCCGCGAAACTCGTGGGCGACTACTGCGGCGTCCCGATGGACATCACCGCCTCCGAACAGCCGATGGTCCTGCTGGAAACATCCGCGAAAAAGCTCTTCCTGATCGTCGGGCTCGATATTTCGCCCCGAGGGAAGACTACATATCTGGAAATCCCGCGCGGCGGCATTTCGAAGGAACAGGCGAACGCGATCCACGAATACCGGACCCTTCAGAAAAAGAAAATGAACGCCGATAT
>JAGCTY010000156.1 GCA_017963105.1 Lentisphaeria bacterium | reverse complement strand
GCTCCAAGGACAAATTCGCCTCCGCGAAATCCTACTCCATCTACAGCGAAACGCAGGGCCGTTTCGAAGGCAACATCATCGTCCGCAACTGCGTCTTCTCCAACAGCGACAACTACGGCATCAACATCAACCTCTACAAGGGCAAAGTCACCGTCGAGAACAACCTCTTCGTCGCCTGCCGCATGATCTCCTGCAACGTCCTCTGCTCCAGCGCCAAGAACGGCGACGTCACCTGCGACTTCGCGAACAACACCGTCCTCTTCTCCTGGAGCCGCACCGACGACTTCGGCGACATGGGCTACGGCTACCGCTGCAACGCCAAGGTCGTCTCCAACGTCCACCACAACATCTTCGGTCTCAGCGTCTTCGCCGGCGTCGACAACGCCTTCGGCGATCCCAAGACCAAGAACGTCACCATCGACAACAACGTCTTCTTCCTCAACAAGCAGGCCGACGTCACCGTCGTGAAGAGCCCCAGCATCCTCAAGCTCCGCGTCGATTCCGACGAGTTCGAAGACATGGTCGACTTCCCCGGCATGGAAGACGTCGACGGCAACATCTCCCTCAAGGATCCCGCCGCGTTCAAGGGCGCCATCAACGAGGCCTACCTCACCGCCTTCCTCAACGCCTCCTACTCCGAGACCACCGATTTCGATGAAAACTCCCCCGCCAACCTCTTCCGCGCCGCCATGGGCATGAACAAGGTCGGCAAGATCGAGACCAAGGTCTCCATGTACGGCAACCGCTATCCGCTCGACGAGACCTTCAAGCTGTTCGGCGCGTACAAGGGATACGGCGCGCAGGCCGTCAAGGACGAAAAAACCGAGGCGAAGATCAACTGATCCGCTCATTCAGCTTTGCTTCCTTCACGGGTCCGGACTCGCTTCCGGACCCGTTTTTTCGTTGTTTTTTCCGGTGCGGAATTCCATCCTGACCAGGTTCCTTTTTTTCGGAAAAACTTGACTTTTTTCTGTTTCACAGTATAGTAATATTTATAATCATGTTCCATTTATGATTTGAGGGAAATCCCGCCATGGACGACATCAATCTCGCGATTTGGACGAGCTACGAAAAGATCAGAATTTTCTACGAAAAGCATCCCGGTCTTTACAAGCTCAGAATCGCCCTGTTCCTCCTGTTCACAGTCCTGTTCCTCCTCATCCTCATCGGCGTTTTCATCCTGCTCCTGCTCGTTCCCGCGGGGCCGAAAAAATGGATCTTTTTCGTCATCATGATCGGCGGTGCCATCGGCATGCTGCATGGCATGGTCAGTAACAAACCGTGGAAAGATCTGTTTTATCTGGAGCCGGAACAATACCGCGCGCTGTATGATGACGTCGGGGAAATATGCCATGAACTGCGCACCCGGCGCATCGACGGGATTTATCTCGGCATGACGGAGTCGCTGGCGCTCGTTTCCCATGTGCCGTTCCTGCCGTTTCTGAGGCGGGACATCCTGATCGTCGGCTACCCGACGTTCTGTTCCGTGGACGCGAAGGCGCTGCGCGTACTGATCACGCACGAGCTCGGCCACCTCGCCGCCGCCCATCCCGAGGGCGACATGGTACGGAATTTCATCGAATGGCTCTGGTCGATCTGCGTCTTTTCTCCCCTGTACAGATTCCTCGTTTTCCTGAAGGTCATGCCGCCTCTGCCGATCCTCTTCTTCCCGATGGAGATCGAACAGGAAAAAGCCGCCGACGAATACTGCCGCAAGACGTTCGCCTACCGGGATTTCACAGAGGCTTTCACGCAGATGGTCGTCAGGGATCAGATGGAAGATGCGGAGGTCCTGTTCAGGAAACTCTCCGGGACCGAGTCGGGCGACGATCTCGCCGCGATCATCCGCGCGTCCCGGCGCGAACTGCCGGATGATGACAGAATCCGGCGCGAGCTCGGGCATCTGCTCAAATCGGCGAATCCGGTCAATATCCCGCATCCGCCCTTCCGCGAACGCGTCGGCACGGCCAACGTCGAAGCGCTTCTGCCCTGCCTGAAACGCACCCCGGACGCGGCGGAGCATTATCTGCTCGCCTGTCCCGATTTCGAACGGGATTACAACGCGTATCTGGAAAAGACTATGCGCGACGGACTGGATATGTATAAAAAGAACCTTGAGGAGTTACGCGAAAAACTCAATGTTCTGGATATGTCGTCCGACGACCCGGATACGTTCACGGATGCCCTGCACCCGGCACGCATGATCGACCGGATGGATGTTTTCAATGCGTGCCTCGATATTCTCCGCGAACGTTTCCCCGATTCCCTTTCCGCGCAGGCGACGGTCCTCTCGGCGCAAATGGACCGGGCCGTCGACGATCAGGAACTCGACGAAGCCGCCGGGAAACTCGAACAGCTCGTTTCGAAAAACTCCATGCTCGCGCTTCAGTTCGCCGACACGCTCGTAAAATACCGGCTCCGGCAGGGCGACCTCGCGAAAGTAAAAGAGATTCTCGTGCTGGCGAACAATGCGTCGAACGGGATGCGCGGCGCGTTCAATGCGAAACTCTCGATGGACGATCTCCTGCTCACGAGCGACATCCCGGACCATTACATTTCCGATATCGGCGACGCCCTCGTCGACCCGTCCCTGGGCGTGAAAAAGTTCTATCTCGTGTCGCGCCGCTACGACCGGTCCGTCGCGCTGGGGTCGCTGTTCCTCTACCTCGTCCGGAAACAGAACATCCACAGTTTTTTCTCCGGCATCTCGAACAGGGAACTCGCGGACAGATGCACGATCGCGCTTGCGGATTTCAACATTGAAGCACGCATTGCCACGAAAAAGGACATCCGGATCCTTGAGGCGAAAGGCATCCCCGCGCACGTCCCGGAAATGAGCGAGGAACACGCCCGCGCGATCGCGGAGAAGAAAAAGAAATGACCTTGCAATTCGAATAAGGAGAAACGTCTATGCTTGCCGACATCATTTTCACCGTTCTCATGCTGATCGTGCCTGCCGTCCTGTGCATCGTGCCGAAAACCCGGCGCAATAACGGAAACTGGCTCATCGCGCTGAAGATTGTCCCCGTGGGGATCGTTGTCGCCTCCTGGTTCGGAGAACTGCTGGGAAAGATCGCAGGGATCATCAGCGAACGGCAGGAAAGGGATTTCGA
This sequence comes from Lentisphaeria bacterium, assembly GCA_017963105.1. Classification (GTDB taxonomy): domain Bacteria; phylum Verrucomicrobiota; class Lentisphaeria; order Victivallales; family UBA1829; genus UBA1732. Next base: position 2,550 of record JAGCTY010000156.1, on the reverse strand, counting down.
GTTTCCGGTCTGGGTTGCTCTTGCCGTTACGCTGGCGGTGGCATTCCTGGTCATCATCCCCGGCGGACTCTTCCTCAAACGGAAATTCGGCACGGAGAAAAAATACAATCCACTCCCGTCCGTTCTGCTGTTCATTCTCGTTTTGCCGCCCGCTCTCTTCTGTTTGCTGATCCTGACTTATGCCTGCAATCTCGCGGACGAGCTGACTGTAGACCGCGGACACGTGCAGCGGACATCCGGGCATAAACGGGAATGGCGGAACTACTGGCTTCCGCGGGAAGGGAACACCGGGATCGCGTTTCAGGAACAGCCCATCCACCCGTTTCTCGCGGAATACAACTACCGGCTCCGTTTTTCGCGCGACGGCGAGCAGTCCTATCAGCTTCTTCTGACGAACACCGGCGGACGCACGAATTTCAATGTCTACCGCCTGAAAGACGGACGGCTGATGTTCCGCGACAAGATGTGGGACTACCTCGTGGACGTGCTGGGGCCGGAATGCCGGGTGTTCAGACTGGAGCCGTTCGAGGGCAAACTGTATGCCGCGCGGATCCCGAACGAACCGATCGACTCGTTTTCCGTACCGATGCGCGAAAACGACGTAATCGTGATGGTGATGGGCGAACAGACCGTCCCCGCGGAGGATGTCACGGGCATCCTCGACGACATGACGTATTACGGCTGTATCCAGGATCATTTCTATCCGGCCGAACAGAAACCGGAGCAGGAGATCAGGAAATTGTTCGAGCAGCCCCCCGAGGGGACGCTCTTCTATTGATCCGCCCGGATGAAGTCGCCGCGCTACGATAATCCCGATGCCGGGCTCGTGCGCAGTGCCGCCGGGGCGGAATCGAGGTCGCGCCTTTTCGGCTGGGGTGTGACCGGCGCCCTGCGTTTTGACTGCGCGCCCCGCGCGGGCATGCGGAATTCGTTCAGGAAATAACACAGAAAAACCCATTTTTCTCGTTTTGAAGCCTTGACAAACACAGTAAGACGGCTTATTATTATGGTAACGAAATATCGTATTCACCAACTCCAAACAAACCATAACCAACCCTTCTCTCAACACAAAAACTTGAGGTAGCAAATGAAACATTCCAAACTGCTGATCGCGCTTGCCATGACAGGCGCCCTGACTGTCGGCCTTACGGCGTACGCGCAGTCCCAGTCCCCGACGAAGCCGAAACACACCTTCGCCAACCCCCTCGACGTCCTCGTCGGACATGAGCGCGGCGTCCGCGGCGGCGAGCCCGTCGTCCTGATCTACAAGGACGACTATTATCTGTTCGTCTCGCATCGCAGAGGCTACTGGTACTCCCCGGACTTCCAGAACTGGACCTACGTCGACGCCCCGAACTATCCCGCCGGCGTCGTTTCCGTCGTGGAATTCCAGGGCGAGCTCATCGGCTGCTCGATGAACAACCGCAACGTCTACAAGGCGATCGATCCCAAGGCCGGTACCTGGGAGAAGATCGGCGAGCTCAGCAGCGACCGTTACGGCGACGCCAACCTGTTTGCCGACGGCGACCGCCTGTACCTGTATTTCGGCTGGTCCCAGATCATGCCGTTCCAGGTCGTCGAGCTCGACACCAAGACCTTCAAGGAAAAGGCCGAACCCATTCCGCTGTTCTTCAGCGACATCAAGAACCACGGCTTCGAGGCGCGCAAGCCCGAAGACGTCATCTACTCCATTTTCGGCGGACGCCGCGACTACGGTCCCGAGGAGTTCCCCTGGATCGAAGGCCCCTGGATGACCAAGCACAACGGCAAGTACTATCTGCAGTACGCCGCCATCGGCCTTGAGTTCATTTCCTACTCCCACGGCGTGTATGTCTCCGACAGCCCGACCGGACCGTTCACCTACTCCGAGCACAACCCGCTCACCTTCAAGACCAGCGGATTCGAGGTCGGCGCGGGCCACGGCAGCACCTTCCACGACAAGAAGGGCAACCTCTGGACCATCTGCATGATCCCGGCGCACTACGGCGAAAACGGACGCGGCTCCGAGCTCGCGATCTTCCCGACGGCCGTGGACAAGGACGGCGTGATGTATTCCGATACCGCCTACGGCGATTATCCGCAGTATTTCCCGAACGACCGCAAAGTCGGCGGCGCGGACAACTATACCGACTGGAAGCTTCTTTCCTACAAGAAGCGCACGGAAGTCTCCTCCACCGCGGCCAACCATCCCGCGGTCAACGCCCTCGACGAGGACTTCCTCACCTGCTGGGCGGCCGAGACGAGCAATGCCGGCGAATATTTCATGGTCGACCTCGGTGGCGAGGCCAGCATCAACGCCATCCAGCTGAACTGGGACCAGGTCAGAGCCCCGCAGGCGACGACCACGACCGGCGGCAATCGTCAGGGCGGTAACCGTCCTGCCGGACAGGGCGCCGGCGGCGCACCTGCCGGTGGCATGGGCGGATTCGGCGGTGGCATGGGTGGCTTCGGCGGATTCGGCGGCGGTGCTCCCGCTGGCGGCGCCGGTGGTGCTCCCGCTGGCGGCGCTCCTGCCGGCGGTGGCATGGGTGGCTTCGGCGGATTCGGCGG